>JAOPJY010000001.1:605476-606116 GCA_025517425.1 Halobacteria archaeon AArc-dxtr1
TGGTCGGTTTTGGCGTCCTGGCTGCTATCCTGGTCGTTGTCACTGCCTTCCGCTTCCTGGTCGGCGTCTTGCGTGACGTCGCTGGTCTGGTCGGCGTTCTGTTCGTTGTCGTCGCCGTCAGCGGTCTGTTTCTGGCTGCTCTTTTGCGTGCTGTCCTGGCTGGCCTCCTGGTCGTTGTCGTTGGCCTCGCTGGATGCGTCGTCGCCGTCGGCGCCGTCGGCGCCAAGGACGTTGCCGCCGTCCTCACCGTCTTCGGCGTTGTCTTTGTTGGTGCTCTCGACGCTCTGGGAGATTCCCTGGTTGGACGTCTGCTCACTGTCGGCGTTCTGCTCGTTGCCGTCGCCGTCAGCGGACTGCTCCTGACTGCTGTCCTGTGAGCTGTCCTGGCTGGCCTCCTGGTCGTTGTCGTTGGCTTCGCTCGATGCGTCGCCACCGTCACCGCCGTCACCGCCAAGGATGTTACCGCCGTCACCGGCGTCACCGGCGTCGCCTTTGTTGGTGCTTTCGACGCTCTGTTCGATGCCCTGGTCGGTGTCCTGTTCGCTGTCAGCGTCCTGGTCGTTGTTGTTACCGTCAGCGGACTGTTCTTGGTTGCTTTCTTGCGTGCTGTCCTGGCTGGCTTCTTGGTTGTTGTCGTTGG
>JAOPJY010000001.1:1506216-1746851 GCA_025517425.1 Halobacteria archaeon AArc-dxtr1
GCTCCCACGGGACCGACGGAGTACACCTGAACGATCGTCGCGACCCCCGCTACCAGCAGCGCCATCTGGACAATAAACGCCGTTTCGGCGCCGTCGAGACCAATTGCCCCCGCGATGACGAGCGGCAACGCGACCGTCGAGAGGAACATCGCCAAGAGATGCTGTAAGCCGAGTGGAATTGCTTCGGCTAACGGTGGCTTGTCTTCGATTTCGTACTCGATCAGGGCGGTATCCATCCCGCCTTCGGAAGGTTGTGTGGTATCACTGGCCATAGACCACGGTATCACTCACCATAGATAGCTGTTTTGGCCGAAATAGCGTGGTAGAGGGCACGATCGTGAATCAAACACGGGATCTGAGAGCTGTTCCGGAACCGCCGTCGGGAGGGCGGAGCCAGTCCCCGTCGTCGGAGCGTCGTAACCGATATAGTGGCGTGTCGGAGTTATGGAGAGGATGACTCCGGAACCGGCGTCGGACGAGCCGAGCACGATCCCGTGGGCTGCGATTGCGGCCATCGGTCTGGGGTTGTTCGGACTCGGCCTCGCCGTCGGGGGCTACGGCGCGTACGTCTCCGTGCTCATCGAACGAGGAATCTCACCAGACGCGGCAGGGTTTGGGATGTCGCTGTTCTTGTTCGGACAGTTCGTCGCGGTGGTCCCGGCAGACCGGCTGACGCGGACGCGGCCGGTCGAACGGGTCGCTGCCGGCGGATTGGCACTCGCCGGCCTGGGAATCGCCCTCGGCGGAATCGTGACGCTCGAGGCGACGTACGCCTCCCGGCTCCTGCTCGGACTGGGGCAGGGGACGGCGTTCGTCGCCGGCATGAAGTACGTCGGCAGGCGGACGACGGGGGCGGATACGGCCACCGCGCAGGGACTGCTCGGCGCGTTGTTCACGCTCGGGCTGGCGGCCGGGCTGGCGATCGCACCGCCGGTCGTCCCAGCCGTCGGGCCGGTCGTTCCGGCAGCCGTCGCCGCCGCCGTGGCCCTGCTCGGTGCCGGGCTGACCGCCCGGGTGCCGACCACGGACGGGAACGCGATCGTGGAACTTCGATCGTACCTCGAGCCGTTCGCCTCGGCGGGCGGCCTCGCCCTCGGGCTCGGGAACATGGCCACGTTCGGCTTCCTGATGGTTGCGGCGACCTGGTACGCCGAGTTACTCGCGGGCGTCGCGCTTCCGGCGACGGCCGTGCTGGTCGGCTTTGCGCTAACGACGGTTTTGGGGCGGGCGATTGGCGGCTGGCTCTCGCGAGGGTACGGCGAGCGCGCAACGGTCGCCGGCTCGCTGCTGGGGCTCGCAGCGGTCCTTCTCGGGCTCGCCGCCGCAACCGCGGCCGGCTCGGCAGTCGGAATCGCTGCTGCGTTGATCGCAACCGGGTTCGGCTTTGGCATCCCGTTCGGACCGCTGTTTAGCCTGGCGTTCTCGGAGCTATCGGAGGACGCGGGCGTGACGCTGTCGGGGATGATGCTGGTCGGCAACGCCGGCGCGCTCGCCTACCCGTGGCTGGTCGGCTGGCTGCTGACCGCAACCGCCGGCTACGCGGCCGGTCTGGCTGCGATGGGCGCGTCGGTCGCGGCGATCTGGCTGCTCTGGCTGCGAGCGGTCGGCTACTGACCGCGGACCGCAGAAGGTGGCGACCTCAGCGCAGGATGGGCAACTCGATATGGGTCGCGTATTCTGCGTCGTGGTGGACGGTATTCGTCGCGACTCGGGACTCCTCGTCTCCATACAGTGGTCCACCCGTGTTCTGGTTGACATCGAACCGGGGCCAGTTCGACGAGGAGATGTCGAGTCGGATGCGGTGGCCCGCCTTGAACCGGTTCGCGGTGTCGTAGGGCTCCATGTAGAACTCGTAGACGTCGCCGGGTTCGAGAAGGTCGGGCTCCTCGCGATACCCCCGGTACCGACCCCGACAGATCGAGTCCGAGAGATTCAGCGCGTAGCCGTCAGGGTAGTCCTCACTTGGTGGGTGTTCGTCGATCAGTTTGGCCGTGAAGTCGGTGTCCTCGCCGTCGGTCGAGCCGTAGACCCGAACCCGAATCGGGCCGGCGATCTCGACGGCCTCCTCCAGTGGCGGCGTCCGGAAGACGAGAACGTCGTCGCGGTCGGCGAGGGGGCCGTAAGGTGCGGTTGCGCCGAAGGTGTCCTCGTCGGTGCGCTGGTCGTAGCCGCCGCGGCCGGCGAAGTCGATGATGTTTCGATCACCGAGGGGATAGGCGCCGACGGGCTCCTCGCGGGGTTCGTAGGTCAGATACGAGGAGGTGTTACCGCCGATCGTCGGGACGGGATCGTCAGGATCGAACTCGAAACTCGTCGCGGCGTTCTCGGCGTCGGGCTTCTGCTGGGAGAGGGTCCCGTCGCCGTGGGCGTAGAACGCCGTCATCTCCGTGCCGGCAGGTGGCCACTCCTGCGCACTGCGCCACTCGCCGCCGTGGAAGAGGTGGCCTGCGCCGGCTGGGTGGTCGTCGTCGGTCCGGTGGCCGTCGCCGGTCCCCATCAGGAAGTACTCGACACGCGGTCGGTCCCAGGTGTCGTCGCCCTTGAGGTAGTGATCGAAAAACGCGAGGCGCGTCTCGCGGTACTTTCGGGTCGCCTCCTCGCCGAAGGCGAGGTCGCCTGCGGTGGGGTGCTCCCAGGTCAGTGGCGGGAAGAGAAGCGCCTCACTATGGTCGTGACCGCCCGGTAGGCGGGCGAGGTGTGTCCACGGCCCCATCAGGAGGTAGTGATCCGCATCTTTTCGGTCGGCGAGCCCCCGGAAGTTGTCACAGGTCGCACCGGTGTAGGAGTCGTACCAGCCGCCGGCATAGACGGTGGGGACGTCTGCCGACTCGTCGTAGTAGCGCTCGAAGTTGATGCCCGGATTCTGCCAGAGATCGTCGCTCGCGCTTCCGGCTTCCATGATGTCGAACGCCCACTCCTCGTAGCCGGGGAGTTCGGCGAGGGCGGTCTCGCCGCGCTGGACGGGGGCGTCGTGCAGCACCTCTCGGAAGTCGACGTCGGCGAAGACCTGCTGGACCTCGGGATCGGCAAGCGACTCGTGGGCGAAGCCTGCACCAAGGGTGAACGCCCAGGAGAGCCAGCGCTGCTCGAAGGCGCCGTTGTGCCGGAACGTCTTCTTCCGGCCGTTGGCAGCCCCCATGTTGACGAACATCCCGCCGAGGCCGTCGGGATCCTGCGTCGCCAGCGCGCTCTGGACCCAGGCGCCGTAGGACGTGCCGAGCGTGGCGACCTGGCCGTCGCAGTAGGGCTGGTCGGCCAGCCACTCGACGGTGTCGGCGCCGTCTTCGGCCTCGTTGACGTAGATGTAAAAGTCGCCGTCGCTGTCGAACCGGCCGCGAACGTCCTGGATAGCGATGACGTACCCCCGCGAGGCGTACCACTCGCCGTGTCGGAGACGGCCGCCAGTTCGGTCGTACGGCGTGCGATCCAGCAGCACCGGTCTGGGCTCATCGATTGGCTCGCCGGTGTCGGGGTTGGCCGGGCGATAGATGTCTGTGGCGAGAGAGACGCCGTCGCGGGTCTCGATCTGTACGTTCAACTCGGCGTGAACCGCGTACTCCGGATCGGTCGGCATACCTCCTACAGAGTGAGGCATTCGGTAAGAGTGTATCCCCCAGCGAGCGGAGACGGGACAGCGGAGGGCGGTGAGGACTGCGGACGGCGATAGAAACGAACGTCGCTGCTCGAAAAAGTGCCCGAACAGTGGCGTGAACGGGTGGAAATCGCCAGACACCGCCGGAACTTTTATGTGTGTCGGCTGGGACTTTTAGCCCAATCTGTGCGAGTGTGGGGCACGCCCTCGTACAGCATTCCCGGTGTGGGGCCGGGCGATACGATCACACATGACGGAACACAACGACAACACAGACGAGACGCGAACGGACGGAGGCGAGATCTCCCGGGAGGAGGCTTCGTTCGTCGAGTATGGGATCGAAGACAAACCGCCGTTGGGAGAATCGGCATTCTTAGGCGTCCAGCACTACCTGACGATGATCGGGGCGACGGTAGCGATTCCGCTCATCCTCGCAGATCTCATGGAGATGCCGGGGCCAGAGACGGCGCAGTTGGTTGGGACCTTCTTTGTGGTCTCAGGGGTCGCAACGCTGTTACAGACGACGATCGGGAACCGGTATCCGATCGTCCAGGGCGGGACGTTCGCACTGTTAGCACCGGCGATCGCGATTATTCTCGCCGCAGGTGGACCGTGGGAAACCACGATCCTCGAACTACAGGGAGCGATCATCGCCGCAGCGGCGATACAGGTTATCCTGGGATACTCCGGCCTGCTGGGGAAACTCAAGTACTACCTCTCGCCGGTCGTCATCGCCCCGGTGATTGTGTTGATCGGGCTCTCGCTGGTCGACGTCGGTGAGGTAACTGACCCCGGTCAGAACTGGTGGTTACTCGGACTGACGCTGTTCCTGATCATCGCGTTCTCTCAGTACCTCGATCAGTACAGTCGGTACGCGAAACTGTTCCCAGTGCTGCTCGGCATCGCAAGCGCCTGGATCATCGCAGGCATCCTCACCGCAGCTGGCGTCTACACCGAAGCCAGCCACGAAGGAATGGGGTACGTCGACACTGCAGCAATGGTCGATGCCCCCCTCATCCAGCCGATCATGCCGTTCCAGTGGGGTATACCCGAATTTACACTGGCGTTCATGATCGGAATGTTCGCCGGTATCGTCGCATCGATGATCGAGAGTATCGGTGACTACTACGCAGTCGCTCGAATTGCTGGCGTCGGTGCGCCAAGCGAGAAGCGCATCAACCACGGGATCGGGATGGAAGGAATCGGCAACATCTTCGCCGGTATCATGGGGACCGGTAACGGGTCGACCTCCTACGGTGAGAACATCGGCGCGATCGGCATCACCGGTGTCGCCTCCCGGTACGTCGTCCAGATCGGTGCGATCGTGATGCTGGTCGTCGGGTTCTTCGGACCCTTCGGAGCGCTTATTGTCTCGATACCGAACCCGATCGTCGGCGCGTTGTACATTGCGATGTTCGGACAGATCGCAGCAGTCGGACTGTCGAATCTGAAGTTCGTCGACTTGGACGCCTCGCGAAACGTCTTCATCGTCGGTATCGCGTTGTTCCTCGGGCTTGCACTCCCGAACTACTTTGGGAACTTCGCTGGCCCCGACGAGTTCCAGGCAGTGGCAGAAGGTGCGGCGGTTATCGGCCCTGTCCTCGGAGAGCAGATCGTCTCTGACACGATCTTCGTCATCGGTTCGACGACGATGGCCGTCGGTGGGATCATCGCGTTCGTCCTCGACAACACCGTCAGAGGAACGCGCGAAGAACGCGGTCTCTCCCAGTGGGAAGAACTCGCGGAAGACGAAGACGAGTTCCAGACGGTCTTCGAGCGGATGCGTTCCGACGGCGATTCGCCCGCAGTCGACAAGGCAGACTAACCGCTCGACGGCGACGATTTTTTTGACGCGGGGAAACGTTCAATACCGGTCCGGACACAGTGTCGCCAATGCCGAGTAGACGCGGCCTCGATCTCGATCAAGGGGAACGGTTGCACTACCGCGGCACCCTTCGGAAGGGGGGCGAAATAGCCGTTACCGAGAGCCGGGTGCTAGTCCATACCGACGACGAGGTGACGAGCGTCCCCTACGAGAACGTCAGTGAGGTGGCAACCGAGAATCTCAACTGGTTTCTGGCGATCATGAGCGGCGCGCTCGTCCTGTTCGGGATCTACTCGATGACCGAAAACGCCTTCGTCGGCGCCTTCTTCGCCGCGTTCGGCCTGTGGAGCGTCTACCGGATCTACCGCAATCGCGATCGCATGCGGATTCACACCCACAGCCAGCCCAAGCCGGTCGAGGTCTTTCCCGAGGACGTCGACGCCCTGTACGCCGACTTGGAGCCGGCGATCGAGACCGTCCGGGCCGAACAGGAGCGCGACGCGGAGTGAGTTCGAGTCGGCGTGAGGCGAAGGTTTTTGCCCACACACTCGGATTGATCGATATCCCATGACAGGCGACCGCATCCTCGAGGGCGTCCGCGTCCTCGACCTGACGACGTTCGTTACCGGCGGCTTCTGCTCGCTGATGCTCGCGAACCAGGGCGCAGAGGTTGTGAAGGTAGAACGACCCGGCGCCGGCGACGACAACCGCCACTCCGGCCCCCCGTTCATCGACGGCGAATCGCCGTACTTCTGGACGGTCAACTACGGCAAACAGAGCGTCGAACTCGACCTCAAAAGCGAAGCCGGCCGAGAAGCGCTGTACGAACTCGCGAGCGAAGCCGACGTCTTCATCCAGAACTACCGACCGGGCACCGCAGCGCGACTGGACGTCGACGAGGAGACGATTCGCGCGCACAACGACGAGATCATCTACTGTGCGATCTCGGCGTTCGGCCAGACCGGCCCCTGGCGCGAACGGCCGGGATACGACCTGCTCGTCCAGGGGATGAGCGGGATCATGAGCGTCACGGGCGAGCCCGACGGTCGGCCCCTCAAGGTCGGGCTGCCGACGACCGATCTGATCACCGCGATGTGGGCCGCCTTCGGCATCTCGACGGCCCTCTACCGCCGGGAGCGTACCGGCGAGGGCGAGTACATCGACTTAGCGATGCTAGACGCCGCCCTGCCGTGGCTCACGAAGCAGGCGGGAAAGGTCTTCGCCGGCGAGTCACCCTCGCGCATGGGGACGAAAGATCCGGTGCTCGCGCCCTACCAGACGTTCGAGACGAAAGACGGCTACATCAACGTCGCCTGCCTCAACCAGAAGCTCTGGCGGGCGCTCTGTACGGCGATCGACCGGCCAGAACTGGCCGAGGACGAGCGCTTCGCGACCAACGCCGACCGCGTCGAGCACATGGACGAACTCGAGGCCGAACTCGAGGAGACCCTCCAGGAGCTGACGACCAGCGAGTGGATGACGCTGCTGGTCGACGAAGCGGGGATTCCGGCCGGACCAGTCTCGGACGTCGAGGACGCGCTGTACAACGAGCAGACCGACGCACGAAACGCCGTGACGACGATCGAAGACGACGAACGCGGCGAGATTCCGGTGATCGAGCATCCCCTCAACTACGGCCGGTCTGAGAGCGGCTTCGAGTCGCCGCCGCCCCGACTCGGCGAACACAACCGAGACGTCTTCCGGGACCTTGGCTACGACGAGGACGAAATCGACGAGCTTGCCGACCGAGGTGCGTTCGGCGATGGAGAGTGAGAGCCGCTTCACTCACGTTCGGCGAGAGCGTATCGACAGCGGTACTAGACAGACGTTTTCTCGACAGGTCTTGAGAGATCCCGATATATACCTACAAATTTACCCAGAAAAGATCGCTTTAGCAGAGATTTTGCCATGTAATACTGAGAGAGTCCCTCACTCAGAAGTATAGGTATGTCGGTTGTTTCGGCGTTGTGACGGCTCCCAAGAACGTCAGATGTCGAGCGGAGGAGTATTCAAGTTCGACCGAGTATCTCGGTCCGTGATGGGTTCGGGCGACCGGATCGGGGAGGGGGCGATCGACTGGGGACAGGTCATCGAGAGCCTAGTCTACCTCTTTCCGCCGGTGATCGGCGTCGGGATCGTGGGGCTGCTTCAGACGGCCGATCCCGGCGTTCCGGGGCTGCAGTGGGCGCTGGTGCTGTTCGGGACGTTTGGCTACGCCGTCCTTGCGCTGTCGCTTACGATCGCGCTGTTCGCCGACGCGCGGTCGTGTCGCGAGCACAGTGACTGGTCGCCGCGGCCGTGGATCATCACGCTGCTCGCGCTCGCGTCGGCACCGTTTGCACTTGCACCGTTCGTCGCCGTCGCCTACCTCTACCGGCGCTACGAGCACCTCGGTGCGACCGCGGGCTGGTCGGGATGGTGGCTCGTCGTCGCCGCCTCGCTCGCGGCGACGCTGTTCGGTCTGGTCGCGGCCGTCGTCGGGATCGTACTCGTCATTCCAGGGCTGTTACTGACGGGGGCGGCGGTTGCTGGTGCGGTCGCGTTCGGCTCGTTCCCGATCGCGATCCACCAGGACGCCGCCTACGTGGACTCTCGGGGGAGCGACTGGCAGCCCAATCCTGCGCTCTACCTGGGGCTCGCGCTCGCGAGTCTCTTCGTGGCGCCCCTACAGCCGCTGTTGGCGGGGTACTACCTGTGGCGACGGCGCCAGGCGCTCGGGGCGCCGTAGTGGTGGACGAAAGCGGGTCGTTCAGGCAGGCTGCGTGACAATCTCGTCCTCGTAGCTCGCGACGGCCTCGAGCACCGCCTCCCGATCCTCCGGATCGACGTCGAACTCGACGAGCGTCTCCGCCAGGTACGTCGCGATGGCCTCGAAATCGTCGGGCGTGATCTCGAGGTGGTCGTGTGCGGCGTCCATCTCCTCGCCGTCGTACTCGACGGGTCCGCCGGCGACGGCGCTGATAAATTGGGTCTGGTGGGCTCGCTGGGCCTGCATGTCGACGTCTTCGAAGAAGTGTTCGAGCGAGTCGTCGGCGAGGACCTTCTCGTAGAAGCGATCGACGACAGTGCCGACCCCATCGTTCCGGCCGAGTCGCTCGTACAGCGCCTGGGAGGTCATCATCCGCGGGTTTCGACGACTCGGATAAGTTCCCGGCGGGAATTCCCACTCCGAGGGGGAAGTGTCTCCCACCGCGAGAGCGTGCGCTTTTCATACCCCAGGCGCCCAGTTGACCTATGAACACGCGTGGGACGATACGGCTGGCGACGCGGGGATCGACGCTTGCCCGACGGCAGGCGGGCCTCGTCGCGGAGGCACTCGAGAACCGGCGGTACGAGGTCGAACTCGTCACCGTCGAGACGACCGGCGACCAGCTCACAGACGAGCTCATCCACCGGCTCGGAAAGACCGGGGCGTTCGTGCGGGAACTGGACGAGCGAGTCCTCTCGGGCGACGTCGACGGCGCGATTCACTCCATGAAGGACATGCCGACCGAACAGCCCAGCGAGCTCGTGACGGCGGGCGTCCCCGAGCGAGGTGCTCCCGGAGACCTTCTCCTGACACCCGACGGAACCGGGCTCGAGGAGTTGCCCGAGGGAGCGACCGTCGGTACCTCGAGTCTGCGCCGGGGCGCCCAGCTTCGAGCCGAGCGACCCGACCTCGAGATCGAACCGCTTCGCGGGAACGTCGACACCCGGATTGAGAAGCTACTCGCGCCCGCGCTCCAGCGCGAACATCAGGAGCGAAGCGAGGCCGACAAGGAGCGCAAAGGGAACGCAGGAGACAGCTACAAGCCGTCGTACGACGACAAAAGCGGGGACGAGGAGGGGACCGACGACCAGACGGTCGACGACTGGTTCGACGACCTGTCGGAACTCGAAAAGGAAGCCCTCGGCCGCGAAGTCGACGTCGAGTACGACGCGATCGTACTGGCGGAGGCGGGCCTCGAGCGAAGCGGGCTGGCCCACCACGTCGAGTACGAGCGCCTCCCGCTCTCGGAGTTCGTCCCCGCACCCGGCCAGGGTGCACTCGCGGTGACGGCGACCGACGGCGAGACGGCTCGCGACCTCCAGACGCTGCTGGATCACCCGCGCAGCCGCGTCGAGACGACCGTCGAGCGCTCGATTCTCGCCGAACTGGGCGGGGGCTGTATCGCACCGATCGGCATCTACGCCGTCCTCCAGGGCGAGTACGTCCACGCATCCGTCGCAGTCTTCGACCGCGAGGGCGAGGAGTCGATCCGGGAGAGCCGGGACCTGCCGGTCGAGAGCCACGCGGAGGCCGCCCGCGAGTTCGCCGGCGACCTCCGAGAGCGTGGCGCAGCCGACCTGATCGAGGCGGCTCGTAGAGCAGCGGAAGATGAGGGAGACGAGGAAGCTGAGGACGAAGACGAAGGGGAAAGAGCGGACAACGCAGCCGCCGTCCCCGATCGGACCGACGAGGTGGAAGAGGAGCGATGACGGCCGGAGCGACCGACACCGAAGCCGGAACCGTCGCGCTCGTCGGCAGCGGCCCCGGCGATCCGGAGCTGCTGACGGTGAAAGCGAAGCGGCTGCTGGCGGAGGCGGACGTGATCCTCCACGACAAGCTGCCAGGTCCGAAGATCATCGAGGAGCTACCCGAGGCAAAGCGCGAGGACGTCGGCAAGCGCGCAGGCGGCGAGCGCACGCCCCAGTCCGAGATCAACGAGCGACTGGTCGAGCTTGCCCGCGACGGAAAGTCGGTGGTGCGGCTCAAAGGCGGCGACTCGTTCGTCTTCGGCCGCGGCGGCGAGGAAGCCGAATACCTCGCCGAGCACGGAATTCCTTTCGAGGTCGTCCCCGGCGTGACCTCCCCGATCGCCGCCCCCGCAGTGGCGGGAATCCCCGTTACCCACCGCGATCACGCCTCCTCGGTCTCGTTCGTCACGGGCCACGAGGACCCCACCAAGGACGAGTCCGCGGTCGACTGGGAGGCCCTCGCCGCCACTGGCGGCACCATCGTCGTCCTGATGGGCGTGGGTCGACTGCCCGACTACACCGCCGCGCTCCGCGAGGCTGGAATGGGCCCTGAGACGCCGGTCGCGCTCGTCGAGCGCGGGACGTGGCCCGGCCAGCGCGTCGCCACCGGCTCCCTACAGACAATCGTCGACGTCCGCGACGAGGCCGGCATCGAGCCGCCCGCAGTGACGGTTATCGGCGAGGTGGCGGCCACCAGAGAGCGCGTCCAGGAGTTTCTCGCGAACGAATCAGGATCGAATGGAGGAGCAATATGAGAGATCTCAGCGTCGCCGTCTTCCGGCCCGATGACGAACGGCTCAGCGAGGCCGTCGAACTGGTCGACTCGCTAGGTGCGACCGCCGTTCCGGATCCGATGCTCGCGGTCGACCCAACGGGGGACTCCCCCCGATCGGACGCCGACTACGCCGTTCTGACGAGCAAGACCGGCGTCGAACTCGCCGCCGAGGCGGGCTGGGATCCCGAGGGCGCGACCGTCTGTGCCATCGGTCCGAAGACCGCCGATGCTCTCCGCGGTGCCGGCTACGAGGTCGATTTCATCCCCGAGACGTACACGTCGAGCGGACTGGTTGCCGGGATCGAGGCAGACGGCGCCGAGACGGCAGGCGGACACGAGATCGACGTCGACGGCACGCGCGTCGAGGTCGCCCGCAGCGATCACGGTAGCGACGTCTTGACTGACGGTCTCGAGAACGCGGGCGCGTACGTCCACGAGACGGTTCTCTATCGCCTCGTCAGACCCGCAGGGAGCGGCGAGTCAGCCGAACTGGCCGCGGCGGGAGATCTCGACGCCGCCTGCTTTACCTCCTCACTGACCGTCGAGCACTTCCTCGAGGCGGCAGCCGAGCAAGGGATCCGCGAGGCCGCCGTCGAGGGGCTCACGGACGCGGTCGTCGGCGTCATCGGTGAGCCGACCCGGGAGACGGCGGCTGGACACGGCATCGACGTCGACGTGGTGCCCAGCGAGGCCACGTTCGAAGCACTGGCCTGTGACACGGTCGAACGGGCCGCGCCGACGTACCACGAGTGACGGCGCTCCGGCCGGATCCGATCGACGGGCGGCGGCGGTGCGGAACTTTATAACCGAGAGAGCGTCTACTCGAGAGCAATGACCGGGCCAGTTCCAGAACTCGCCGACCACGCACAGGCGTGCGCCGAGCGCCTGCTCGCCGCCGATCGCGTGCTGCTGGCCTCGCACATCGACGCAGACGGGCTGACCAGCGCCGCGGTCGCCGCGACCGCACTCGAGCGCGCGTCGATTCCGTTCGAGACGGTCTTCGAGAAACAGTTAGACGAACCCGCGATCGAACGGATCGCGGCCACTGAGTACGAGACCGTCCTCTTTACCGACTTCGGGAGCGGGCAACTCGACGTGATCTGTGCGCACGCAGACGGCGCGTTCACGCCCGTGATCGCCGACCATCACCAGCCCGCGACGGACGAGGGGAGGTCGCGCATCGACACCGAATACCACCTCAATCCGCTGCTGGTCGGCATCAATGGCGCTTCGGAACTATCGGGCGCCGGTACGAGCTACGTGCTGGCGCGGGCGCTAGCCGCAGAGAGCGGCGGCACAACAGCCACGACCGAAGCGGAGACCGCCACAGACGGGGGCACTGCCGCCTGCGCGGGCGCGTCCACAACCGGAAACCGGGATCTGGCCGCCCTGGCGGTCGTCGGCGCCGTCGGCGACATGCAGGCCTCCGGCGGCGAGCTTCACGGAGCCAACGAGAACATCGTCGAAGAGGGCGTCGCAGCCGGCGTGCTCGAGACTGCGACCGACCTCGCAGTGTATGGCACACAGACCCGACCGCTGCCGAAGCTACTCGAGTACGCGACCGACGTCCGCATTCCGGGCATCTCGAACGACGCCAACGGCGCATTGCGATTTCTCGACGGACTCGATCTCGAGTTGAAGCGAGACGGGGAGTGGCGTCGATGGTCGGGGCTCACCCCCGAGGAGAAACAAACCGTGGCCAGCGCGCTGGTCAGGCGCGCGGTTGAGCGCGGTGTTCCAGCCGGAAAGATCGACGATCTCGTCGGTACCTCCTACGTCCTGACGCAAGAGCCAGTCGGCACGGAGCTGCGCGACGCAAGCGAGTTCTCGACGCTGCTCAACGCCACCGCGCGCTACGAGCGCGCTGACGTCGGTCTCGGCGTCTGTCTGGGCAACCGGGAAGGCGCGCTCGAACGAGCCCGAAGCCTCCTGCGGGAACACCGGCGAAATCTCTCCGCAGGGATCGATCTCGTGACCGAGGAGGGGGTAACGGTCGAAGCGCACGTCCAGTGGTTCGACGCGGGCGATCGGATCCGCGAGACCATCGTCGGCATCGTTGCGGGGATGGCGATGGGCAACGACGGTGTCAGCGCTCGAAAGCCGATCGTAGCCTTCGCTGCGAAAAGCGAAGCAGAGACGAAAGTCTCTGCGCGGGGAACACATCGACTCGTCCGCGACGGGCTCGACCTCTCGGCTGCGATAAGCGAGGCCGCTCGCACGGTGGGTGGCGACGGCGGCGGCCACGACGTTGCGGCGGGCGCGACGGTTCCCGCGGGCGCCGAGCAGGAGTTCGTCGAACAGATCGACGACCTCATCGGCGAACAGCTCTCCTGAGACGCGAACAGTAGGCGGTCACGAGTAGCGACAAGCGCAGAGAACGGCGAGCGCCGAGGATCTGTCGTCCGAAACGCACCAGTGTCGATAGTGATCAGCATACATCTGCAATTGATATAGCGTTATAAGATGTACGCAAAGCAGAGTGCAGGAACGATCCGTCGAAGGCGCTAATGGAGAGCCATCAGCCGTGCGCGTTCCCAGCGAGAGTGACAAGTCTCTGAGCTTGAGGAGACAACCTGCCCGCACCACGGCTGAAGTCGTGGAGTTATACTGACCACAGGCCAGCGCTGCTCCCAAGCGAGTCACGTGGGGTGTCGGCTGGCAGGACCTCGGTCGAGCCAGTACGACCCCGACTCAGACAGCGGAGATGGTGAGCCTGGCAGTATCTCGAAATCAGACGAGTCGAACCGCATACAGACTCGGTACAAGGTTGAGCCAACGGTTCCCCTACTCTCGCGGCGAACCACCGGTAAACCACATTCCCCTATATTGAATGTCGAGGGGCCGAAGGATCGGGAATGGAAGCAGACAACGGGACACTCTCGAACAGTTGGCGGAGAGTGAACGGATCGGAGGACTCCTCGAGATGAACACGCCGCATGCATTCGAGAAGCCCGTTCAGCGCAGCCTGACGAGTCGTAACGGAGCCGATCGTTCCGGTCGTCGAACAGTCCTCAAACGAATACCGGTAGCGTAGCACCCAGCACCGGATTGGACCGATCGGATACGAATGCGTCGTCGCCCGACAGACTCCCTCGAGTTCGATGGGTGAGCGAAGATGGCGGTAGACGAGCCGATCGTCGGTTACGGTTCCGCTACACCACCCAGGCGGGAGTTTTTCGGGTGGAATTGGCGGCTCGATGGTGTACATACAGGCGGGACGCGACTATCGGGGGTCTTCGTTTGGCTTGCATACGCAACCAGAACATACCCGACAAGACCGGATTTACCTCGAACGACTACGACAGACGCAGATCGACACGCCACGTTCGGATCGCCCGATTTTTGGTCACACCACCCGTTCGGAGGTGTATGACGGACTTCGATCCCGAGCAGTTCGAGGACAAGTACGCGAACTACTTCCCAGAGCTCCAGCAGGCGTACAAGAACGCGTTCAACCGCATGAACGACCGATACGACTCCGAGTTGGTCCACGCGATCGACCAGCAGGTACTAAACGAGAGCGAACCGTTCTATGAAGACGAGGACGGGTTCCGCGTCGAGCTTCCCGACGAGCCCTACAAGCGGCTCTCTGGCGTGATCGTCGAGGAAGAACGGTTCGAGACGGTTCTTGATGCCCACGTCACAGAGATCGAAACGGAGCTGGAGCGCGTATTCGGACTCTAGACCCGGCCTGCTGGTTCTGTTCGGCATCGAGAGTAGCGACGACGGAAGGTCTAAGGAGGTTCGCCACCAACCACGAGTCATGAGCACCGAAACCCAAGAGGGAGACGACCTGGAAGAACGAGTCACCAACTTCCTGCGTCGAAACTTCCCGCAGATTCAGATGCACGGCGGCAGCGCGGCGATCCAGGACATCGACCGGGAGACCGGCGAGGTCCACATCCAGCTCGGCGGTGCCTGCAGTGGCTGTGGCATCTCCCCGATGACGATCCAGGCGATCAAGAGCCGGATGGTAAAGGAGATCCCGGAGATTCAAAAAGTGCACGCGGGAACCGGAATGGACGGCGGTGACGAAATGGGTGGCGGGATGAGCCCGTCGTTCCCCGGCGAGACCGTCGACGACGGCGAGGCAGACGAAGGACCAGAAGCTCCGTTCTAACGGTTTTCGAGGTTCGTTTTTGCTGACGTTGTACGGACCAGCGCCGCGAGCAGTCGGTTCGTTGGCGCGTCGAGCCCAGCGGCAGCCGCAGCGTCGGCTACGTACCCCGAGATGGCGTCGATCTCCGTTGGGCCGCCGGCAGCGACATCCTGGAGCATCGAGGAGGTGTTCTCTGCGGTCGCCTCCGCGACGGACTCCATCGCCGAGACGGCCTCGCGATTCGAGAGCGAGACGCCTCGCTCGCGGGCGAGGCGGGCAGCCTCACGAGTCGCGGCCCGGGAAATTGGAGTTGCCGCCGGCTCCAGGACGACGCGATTGCGGCGCCGAGTCAGTGCCGTCACCGGATTGATGCCGGCGTTGATCGCGAGCTTTTCCCACTGGCGTCGGGGCATATCGGTGGCCGCAGTCAGGGCTAGGTCGCCGGGTGTGTCGGAGAGACGATCCGAAACCGGCGATTGCCCTCCGCCGTGGGGTCCCAGAGCGATCTCACCGAGACCGGTACACTCGACGACGCCCGGTTCACGCAGAACCGCGCCGTAGGTCGCCGTCCCCGAAAGAATCTCGGCATCCGTGTAGCGCGCGAGCGTCTCCTCGTTACCCATTCCGTTCTGGAGAGAGCAGATCGCGTCGAACGAGCCCGTTGCAAGCGTTCGAGCCGCGTCTTCGGTGTCGAACGCCTTGACCGTGAGGAGCGCGAGGTCGCCGGCCAGATTCGAGCCGTCAGCGGTCGCCTGCGGATGGACGGTGCGCTCGAACGCACCAGTCAGTCGCAGCCCGGAGTCCCGGACGGCGTCGGTGTGGTCCGGTCGGCCGACGAGGGTGACGGCATGATCGTCGGCGAGCAGCCCGCCAACGAGGCTGCCGAGGCTGCCGGCGCCGAAGACGACGATTTCCATGGCGAGAGGTGAGAGAGCGCGAATAAAATTGCTTTCGTGCGAGAGACGTCGAGATCAGCTCAATCTTCAGTCCAGTAGTACAGTGACTCGCGTTCGGCCCCGCAGTTAGGACAGGTATCGGGGAGGTCGTCGCGTAGATCGCCCATTTCACCGCAGTCGAGACACCGCCACATCAACTCCGCCTCGCCGAGGTTCTTGCCTGACCTGACGTGGTGGACGCTCATGCCCTCTACTCCCTCGCGAACGGTAACGTAGAATCCCTCCTCGTCGAAGCCGCGAACGTGACCGACCTCGGTCCCGTCTTCCGTGTAGACCGACGTTCCGAAGCCGAGTGTCGATGGATCGTTATTAGTTGCCATAGGTTTGAATAGCACCCCAGTGCACTATAATCTAGTTGCAGCGGTTGATAGGCCTGAATTTGGAAGTTTCGAGAGGGTGCAGCTTGAGCGAACGTAGCCAAGATAAATCGCATAGCGCAATATAGAATGAGCTGTGAACGCATTCGTGCCGTTCGTGACCGCGTGGAGTTCTCCCGATGGAGCCGTTTCTGTTCTTCTCGGAGAGATCGAGAAGTCCCACGGTTGTGGTCGCTCTCGGGGTGTCGGAAAGTACGGCGCTGAGTGAACCGCTCGGGGTCAAGCCCCGAGGGACTTGCCTTGCTTTCTCTGTAGAAGTGTTGCCTATCGGTCAGCTGTACTTTCGAAAGCCCATGTCGCGGGCCATCTCCCGAAACGACTGCCGACACAGCCAAATATCGTACTTGCCGATCAAGCCCTGTTCTCGACCAGTGTCTCTGCAGACGCGTTGATTTCCGGTACGTCCATCCTCGGGATCGGTATCAGTCATGCTAACTCGTCCGCTCGCTGCCGCAAGGACGGTTCGACCGTCGTGTCCTCAGCGAGTTCCTCCAGAACTGTCGACGCGTTACAGTCGGCGAGTGCGTTGAGTGCGTGTCGACGGAACTCCCCACGGAGGCCGCCCATCTGGACGAGAATGCCGAGGTTCGTCGTCTCGTTCTTTCGAGCAAGCGAATCGATTGCGTCGTATCGTTGCGTTCGTGAAACGTTCTTCTTGACTGCTGTTTGGAATGTTGTAGACATCGTTCAGTAGGTTTCGGTGGTGGTTATCGTGCGTCTTCGAGTGTACAATACGAGCCGTCGTGGGCCGAGATCCACGCAGTCACCAGCGAGTCTTCGGGCACAACCGAGTAGATTGTACACAGATCCGGCTCCGAGTCCCTCGATTCGACGATCGCGAGACACTTCGACGCTGGATGCGTGACCGCCGGTGGTGCTCCCGATTCGGCTACGTGATCGGTCGAGTGCTCGGAGGTCAATCTGCGATTCCGATCTCCGTCTGGCCATCGTGTTGTTCTGGCTCACCGTCTTCGAGCTGTGCTGGCTCCTCGAACGTCGGGAATCGATCGTCGAATGCATCCCACTCGGCGTCCATCTCCTCGTCCGTGAGCAGACAGAGTTCGAGATGTTCTCGGATCGACTCGTGGTCCATCTCGGTGCCGATCAGTACCAGTTGACTGCCGCGGTCGCCCCACTGTTCGTCCCACATCTCCTCGAGTTCAGGGTAGGCGTCGAACTGCTCTTCGCGCTCTTCGGGTGGGAGGGTGGCGATCCAGTTGCCGGCGAGGGCAACCCGAATCGACTGTCCAGCGACGTTCAACATGAGCGCCATCTCCTCGCGCCCAGCGAGCCAGAAATGGCCCTTGGATCGGACGACTTCCTCTGGAAACGCGTCAAGTAGTTCGGCGAAGCGCTCGGGGTGAAAGGGACGGCGAGCTTCGAAAACGAAGGAGGTGACGCCGTGTTCGTCTTCGGCGGACTGGTGAGGTTCTTGGAGTTCTTGTATCCAACCGGCCGACTGGCTCGCCTCCTCGAAGTCGAACCGACCGGTCTCTACAACCTCGTCGATGTCGACCTGTCCATTGGTCGTCCGGATGATTTCCGCGCGGGGCTGGAGCATCTCGAGGGTCTCCTCGATTTCCTCGAGGGTCGTTTGGTCGACGAGATCGCACTTGTTGAGCAAGAGGACGTCACAGAACTCGACTTGCTCGACGAGGAGGTCGCCGAGATGTTTTTCGGTGCCGTCGTCGTCGAGAATCTCGTCGGACTGCATCGCCTCGTGGAACTGGTGGGCGTCGACGACCGTCACGGTCGTATCGAGATGGCAGTGTTCGAGCGGTTCGATACCCGTCTCCTCGTAGAACTCGGTCGGATCGAGATCAGACTGGTCGAACCCGTGTGTAAGCGTCTGAGCGACCGGAAGCGGTTCGGCGACGCCGGTCGACTCGACGATGAGCGCGTCGAACTCGCGCTCGCGGGTGAGGTTCCCGACGGCGTCGAGTAAGTCTCCGCGTAGCTCACAGCAGATGCAGCCGTTCGAGAGCTCGACTAGCTCTTCGTCTTCGGCGGAAATGTCCGAGGACTCGGCGACGAGGTCGGCGTCGACGTTGACCTCGCCCATGTCGTTGACCAGCACGGCGAGATCGCGGTCGCCGCCCTCGTGTAGGAGGTGGTTCAGCGTCGTCGTCTTCCCCGCACCCAGTGTTCCCGAAAGCACCGTTACAGGGATCGTCTGCTCTTCCATGTATTGCCAATAAAAATGCCCGAACTAATATATCTTATTATCTCAGTAGATCTTTTTATTAACGTTCAAGAGCGGTGGCTGAGGAAATTCGAGTAGCACGCTGGCTGTTACGAATTGGATCAGTACGTCACGAGTGAGGTGAGTTCGTCCGGCGAACTGGGTTCGATTCAGTTCACAGCGTGGCTGTTCGTTTCTCGGCGGTGCGTTCGGACTCGAGGAATCCAACGATCAATTTTCCCGCCCGCCTGGCACCGATCACATTGCGAGCGAACGGTCCAAGGACCTGCTGTGCGGCGACGCCCGAAACCGCAATCCGCGAGGGCGCCCCGTCCTGGCGCATCCACCGGAGCGTATCGTCGTCGAGAACTGGCGCCCCGCGATAGCCCGTCTGTAGCGTCGATTGGTGGCGAAGATGACGGAACAGCTCACCGTCGTATGGTGATCCAAACCCCGTCGCACAAACTAGTTTGTCGAGACAGAACGCGCTGTCATCCTGACAGGTGACGACGACTGCTCCGCCGGCTTCGGTTGCAACCGCAATCTCCGATCGTTCGAGTTCGATCCATTCTCGCTCGAACGCTCGCTGTAGTCGACGAAACACGTACGGAGGCATCGTTCCGTCGTATCGGGCGTCGACAACCAGTTCCTCGCGAGCACGCGAACCGGGTGGACGGGCGTGGAGGTCCTCGATACGCCCCGAGAAATGCATCCAGTCGGTGCTCGCCTCGATCGTCTCGACGCGAAACGGGCTTCGAGCGAAGAGGATGACGTCGCGGCCCGGTTGAGCGAGCGTCGTGGCAAGCTGTGCCGCAGTAATCCCGCCTCCGACGATTCCGACCGTCGACGTCTCCCCGATAGCACCAGGGTCGAACCCCGAATCCCAGACGTGAGTTACCGGTTCCGTCGAGGCCAGGTCCGTCGCCCACGCTGGATAGGTGACCGAGCCACCGTGGCCGACAGCGAGGAGACACCACTGGGAGCGAACAGGCCCGGCGGTTGTCTGGATCTCGACGGAGTCGCCTTGATCGACGATATTCGTAACATGAGCGTCGACCCGGATCGACTCGAGATCGTACTGCTCGCAAAGTGACTCCGCGTGATCAAAAAACAACGACACAGTCGGTCGCTCCGCCCCAATCGTACTCGGAATGAGCTCGTCTTCGCGCCCGTGTGTTCGGGCAAAGTCCCTGAGTGAAAACGGATCGGTATCGACGTGGTGGACAAGTGGTGATCGAAACTCGACCATTCCACACTGGCGGCACTTCCGGCGAAACGAGTCGAGAAGGCCCGAGGAGTCAACGATACGAAGCTCACCCGGGTCGACCAGATCCGCTTGTAATAGCCGAACAGCGAGATGAACGCCGTGGACACCGCCACCGACAATCGTGACTACCGCGTCGGTGCGTCTCATCGCCCGCCATGGTTCATCGGCGAGACCGCAATGCTCGGCTCGAGGCGACACAGTGTTATCGAATGTTCCCTTAGATATAATCAAAATTGTTATTCTGAAGTGTACAGTTAATACCAAATTCACGATATGGCTGATAGAGAATATAAATGGCACGCCTCTACGACACTGATGAGGAAACTAACCGACCCGTGGACAACGCCGAAGATCGGTGCTCTTCGCGTTCGTCCGTTGTCGCGGTAAGGGCAAGGTATCGATCCGAGTCGAAATTACGAGTATCGAGGGCGATAACGAGGAGAGAACAGGCTATCGCTCGAAGTTGCGGAAGATCCGTAGAAACAGCTAGGCTACGCGTGGGGAGACGAAACGCAACTGCTACATGAAGTCTTCAATACCCGACTGTTTGTTCTTGTCATTCTCGAAAATACTCTCGAGAGCCTTTTCTAAGACCTCGAGGCGCTGTTTCGTGTAATCTCGACAGTCGTACTCGTCAGCGACGTTGATCGCTGTCTGCATGTACTTGTTCACCGAGCCCTTGTGGACGGTGAGGTTGACCCGACCACCACACTCCCGGCAGTCACCGGTCAGGGGCATCCGACGGAACTTCTCGCCACAGTCGAGACAGCGGGTTTCCTGGCGAGAGAAGGCGCGTAGGTTGCCGATCAGGTCCGGGAGGAAGTGGTACTCGATGACTCGCTCTGCGACGTCGGTCTCGTCGACTGCCTCAAGCTTGCGTGAGAGTTCGAGCTGGGCGTCCATCTTGTCCATCATCGAGCCGAGCGTCTTGTACGCTGAGAGGTCCGGCCCCATCGCGATGTCGGTCGTATCGTGGGTGTGTTCGAAGCCGGTGTACTCGCCGTCGGTGCCGAGCGTGTCCTCACCGATCTGGATGTCGATCTCCTCGGGGTCTGCCTGCTCTAAGGTCTCGAGATAGAACTCGCGGGGATACTGGCTAACGATGTCCATATTGTGTGCCTCGTCGTCGATTTCGGAGGGATCGATACGCGAGGACATGACGAGCGGCGCATCCATACGCCCCCCTCTCTTATCTGGCAAGAAACTGATACTGAAGTTCAATAGGCCATCCATGAGGAGCATCACACAATCTTCGTCACCATCACAGTTGCGGCGCTTCGCGGCGTGAAAGTACGGATGTGCGTATCCGACTGCGGCGCTCGTGAATCCAATCACTCTTCCGACAGTTGCGGCGCTCGTGTGGGGTGCCATCCCGAAGACGAGCTCACCGACCAGCTCCTGGCGGTCCTCGATCTCGTAGAACGGCTCGAGGCCGTAGTACTGCTCGAGTAGATCGTCGATGAAGTTCGCGGTCTGCATCATGTGCTGGGCCGCGCCGTCGGAGAGCACGACGTCTTGGACGTTTAGCTCGACAAGCTGGTCCTCGTGGACGAGGGGTTCGCCGTGAATATCTTCCTCGTAGCCGAGTGCCTGCAGCTGGCCGACGTCGATGTCGAGCTCACTGGCTCGAACCGAGGTCACGGGGAGGTCGGTCATGTCGTAGCGGACGGTGCCGTCTTTGAACGCCGAGACGTCGTGCTTGGCTCGCAAAACGCCCTTCTCGATGGGTTCGGGGACCTTCGTCGTCGACATCAGCCCCTTGACTCCCTTCAGGATCTCGAAGGCGTTCTCGCGCTCGCCGACCGATTCGAGGGCGTCGCGGTACTCGCCGTGGATATCGACCTCGCGATTCTCGACGCAGGTCGCTTCGATCTCACAGCGGCCGCACTCGACGCGGCCGGCGTCGTCGGGATCGACGCGCTGGTCGCAGTCGGGACACCGGTAGTCGGGTTTCGTCCGGGCGTCACACTCCGGGCAGCGGTTCTTGAACGTCTCCGTCTCGCAGTCGGGGCAGCGCTGGCGGCCGATCTGGACCTCGACGACGCCGGGGGTGTCGGACATCGTCTCGGCGTGTGTGGCGGCGTCGGCGACGTTTCGCTGCGTGCCGCCGGCTTCGCCGATGGGGAAAAGCGTGTGGACGGCGGGACTCAGATCTCGGCTCTCGGACTTCTCCGGGCGACCCATCCGGTTGCCGACGCGCGTTGGCGCGCGCTCTCGGACCGCGAAGGGGGCGACCTCGTTGACGGCCTCGATGGCGTTGTCGCCCGGTTCCTCGCCCTCGTGACTCCAGTTGTGCGCGCGCTGAGAGAGATCATCGTCGTCCCAAGTGCGCACGAGTTTGACGTCGGACTCGCCAAGAGCGCGGCCGCCAGCGGGTGCATCTGGTGGGCCCGCCTCAGACGCGCCGTCGGTCGCCGTCTGGCGGATCTCACAGCCGAGCGTCCGAACGAACGGACGCCAGTCGTCGATCTCGAGTCGACCGTCGTCAGGGCGCTGGCGGTGTTCGATGACGATCGTTTCGAGCGCGCTACGGGTATCCGCAGCGTACTCGAGGACGAGTGTGCCGTCGCCGACGTCAGCTGCGGCGTCGAAATCGGCGCCCTCGATCCAGCCGTCCGCGACCGCGTCTGCGAGGGCACAAAAGTCGCCTACCGAAAGGTCGTGCCAGAGGTAGGTGTACGTGGGGTGGAGCGGGGCATCGTACTTGCGTGCCCACTCCAGGACACGGTCGGCGTCGGGGTGCTCGAGGTCGATACTGGGATCGTCTTCGAACGCCTGAACGTCCGCGCCTGCCGCTTCGAGATCCTGAATCCACCACTCGGGAGTGTAAGAGGCGGGCGCGAGGGGGTGGTTGTTCTCGACGAACTCACCGTAGTTGACGAGGTACTCCCCGAGGTCCAGAATCTTCTCGACGCCGTTTCTGATCTCGAGAGCCTCCTCGGGGTCGTCTACCTGGCGAACGTCGCCGTTGGCGAGTTTGACGGTCGGACCCTCGATAGAGTCGACCGGGACGACACCGGCGGCCTTCCCGGGCCGTTCGGTCTTGATTTGAGTGCCGGTCGCGAGGAAGTCGTCGACGAGGTGCATCGCGGCGGGATGGACGCCTGCGGTCGCGAAGCCGTGGTTGCGCGCCCGACCGTACCGAAGGCGGAAGCCGCCGTTCGCACAGGGGTGTGAGAAGACGGGTCGGCCGGCGATCAGATCGCGGAGGAACTTCGTCGACTTCTCGACGCGGGGCGGACCAGCCGGGTCGTCGGCGTCGGAATCGCCGTTCGTCGTCGCCCCTTCGTCATCGTCAGCGTGCTCGGTGTCCTCGTCGTCTTCACTCTCGCCCTCTCCGTCGGCTCCGCCTTCGTCGGCCCCGTCGGCGTCGCCAGCGTCGTCGCCGTAGGTGCCGTCGATCAGATCCTGAAGCCACGGCCAGTCGATCTCGTCCAAATTGCGGGTGTAGCGCTGGATCTTGGGTGCTTTGAGGGCGATCCCCTCAGCCATGACGAGACACATTCCGCCCCGGGCGTTGTTAGTGTCGACGCGCTCGAGATCGCGGAAGCCCGAGACTTCCTCGTCGCCCGTCGCCTCCCCATCTAACATGATCGGGAGGTGTTTGGCGATGAATTTTGTCTCCTTGTCCTTGGGCGTATACTGCAGGCCGGTCTCCTTGTCGTAGAGGGCGACCTCTTCGGCGTAGCGCTCGACCTCGTCGTCGCGAGCGTCGTACTGGGAGAGCCCGACGAGCGCACGGGTGTAGTCGGCGACGAGCACCGACAGCGCCTGGGCGGTCCCGCCAGCCGAGCGAATCGGCCCGGCGTAGTAGACGTTGACGAACTCGGAGCCGTCCCCGTTCTGTAACAGTTCGACCTTGTCGATTCCCTCGATTGGGGCTGCGACGACACCCTCCGTCAGGAGCGCGACCGCGGTCCGGACTGCACCCTCGACCTTCCCGGCTTTGGTCTCGTAGTCGCCGACTCGCCCCTCAGCGAAGTCTTCCGCGAGTTCGAGGGCGGCCTCCTCGCGGGACATCTCACCTTCGAGCTCGCGGACGCGCTCGGCGACGCCGTCGATACCGAGGATGTTCTCGACCCGGTCGGCCATGTCCTTCGCGACGGGGATCTCGACTTCGGGTTTCGGGTCCGCACCACGTTCTTTTGCTCGCTCTGCGACGTCGAACGCCTCGTCGAGCTGGGATTCGAGCCGCGAAAAGTACCGGGTGTCTTCCTCGCGCATATCAGAGCCAGAGGTCGAGTTCGGTCGTCTCGTCGTATTCGCGCTCGAGGGAGGCGTCGAAGGCCCGCATGTAGACTTCGCCGGCCCAGACGGTCGCCTCGTTCAGGTGTCCTGCGAACGCCGCCCCGTCAGCGTCCGAGAGCACGGCGTGGGTGTGTGCAAACCGCTGCCCGTCTAAGAGCGAGACGTTTCCGACGCAGCTGGCGACCTCGAGCGGTTCGTCGAACTCGATCGACGAGTACTCACAGGCGTCCTGATCGTAGAACCACAGTTCGGCGTCCTGTACCGCACCGAGTGCGGTGAACCAGGCGGCGTCGGCGTCGACCGCCGCGGCGAGCGCCTCGATCTCGGCCCGCCAGTCGGCCCCGGTCTCGAGGCGGGCGAGGTACTCTCCGTCCGTCTCGACGGCGCGATAGTTCATACCAGCGTACAGTGCGCGCCGGGCGAAAAAGTCCATCGGTCAGCGTCCGTGACTGGGACGACCAAGAACCAGCGGCAACTATCAGAGGCGCTACGCGCCGCCAGGAGCGGAAATTGGGGACGCGGCGGACGTTGTTCGGCGAGGGCGTAGAGGACTGTTGGGTGGAGGGCGTGCAGGGGCGAGATTACCGCCAGTCCGACAGAGAGGGGGCATCGACGGCGCCCATCGAGAGCCACGCTCCGTCCGCGGAGATGTCCGCGATGACGTACTCCTCGCTCGAACCGGCCGCATCGATCGTCCCGACGATGGTGTCGTCTGCCGACGAGTGTGCGTGAGTCGTGGCCATGGTGAACAGTCACACATGACGACGTATAAACCCGTCGGAACGGCCGTACTGGTCGTCTCGTGAGAGGTCGGTTAGGATCGGCGACCCGAACGCGCGTGAAACACTGGGTTTATACGGATTTTGGCCGTACGAGGGGGACATGAACGTAGCCGACGCGATGACGTCCGGTTCGGCGGTCGTGACCGTCGAGTTGCCGGGAACGAGAGGCGACGTCCTCGAGTACCTCCAAGAGCGATCGTTTTCCTCGGTTCCGGTGGTCAAACCGACCGACGACGGACTCGAGTACCGCGGGCTGGTCTCGCGGGATACGCTGATCGAACAGCCCGACGAGGACCAGCTCGTCATGCTGATGGACGACGTGCCGACGACGACGCGCGAGACCTCCCTCGAAGCGGTCGCACAGACGATGGTCGCAGAAGATGCCCGTCGAGTTCCCGTCGTCGACGGGGAGTTCGAGGGGATCGTGACGGTGACCGACGTGATCCACGCGATCGCCACGGGTGACCAGGAGACCGACGGAGAGGTCGCGTCTCACGCCAGCCAGAACGTAAACACGACCTACGAGGGCGCGCCCCTCCCCGTCGCCGAGCGCGAACTGTCCTACGCGAACGTCCCCTACACCGTCGCACTCGACGACGACGGGCGTATGAGCGGCGTCTTAACCGAGGTCGACATCATCGACGTCGCCCGAATCGTCGAGGGCGAAGAGGAGACGGGGAACAACTTCCCCGACCAGGACGCCGACTACTCCTGGGAAGGTATCAAGGGCGTCGGCAGCCGCTACCTCCCGACTCGGGACATCGAGATTCCAGCCGAACCGGTCCGGAAGTTCATGAGCGACGACGTCGTGACCGTCTCACGACGGACCGCGATCCAGGAGGCCGCCCAGCGGCTGATCAGCAACGACATCGAGCAGATTCCGCTGGTCGCGGGCGACGACCTCGTCGGCATCGTCCGAGATGTCGACCTGCTGTCGGCGCTGTACGAGTGAGCACGAACGCGAGACCTGCGGAGACATCAATTCCACTATGACACGAGCACGCAACGAAGCGAGCGACGAGCCAGACACGGACGTCAGCGAGCAGCTGGTAGAGCTCGCGAAGCGTCGGGGGTATTTCTTCCAGTCGTCGGGCGCCTACGGCGGCGTCGGCGGTTTCTACACGTTCGGACCACAGGGAGCAGCGCTGAAGGACAACGTCGAGGACGCCTGGCGCGACCGGTTCGCCCTCCAGGAGGGGAACATGGAGATCGACGCGCCGACTATCATGCCCGAGCCGGTCTTCGAGGCATCGGGCCACTTGGACGGCTTCGACGACATGCTGGTCGAGTGCCCCGAGTGTGGCGAGAGCCACCGGGCCGACCACGTCGTCGAGGACGCAACCGACTACGAGGACGCCGAGAGCCTCCCCGTCACCGAAGTCGAGGACGTCATCGCGGAGTACGAACTCGTCTGTCCCAGCTGCGGAGCCGGGTTGGCCGGCCAGGCTGTCGAGGCCTTTAACCTCATGTTCGCGACGCAGATCGGCCCCGGCGACTCCCAGCCAGGCTACCTGCGACCCGAGACCGCCCAGGGGATCTTCGTCGAGTTCCCCCGACTCAAAGAGTACGCCCGCAACACGCTGCCCTTCGGCGTCACCCAGATCGGACGGGCCTACCGCAACGAGATCAGCCCGCGCCGGTCGATCATCCGCACGCGAGAGTTTACCCAGGCCGAACTCGAGTTCTTCGTCGACCCCGACAGCGAGGGTCCCGACCTCGAGTCGGTCGCCGACGTCGAGGTAACGCTCTATCCCGCAAGCGAGCAGAACGCAGAGGGTGGGAGCGAGATCCGGACCACGATCGGTGAGGCCGTCGAGGAGGGAATCGTCACGGACGAGTGGGTCGCCTACTTCCTCGGTGTCGCCAGACCGTGGTACGAGGCCGTCGGCGTCGACATGGACCGGTTCCGGTTCCGCCAGCACCTCTCAGGCGAGCGCGCCCACTACGCCGCAGACTGCTGGGACGCCGAGGCCGAGATCGACGACAACTGGATCGAGCTCGCAGGATTCGCCCACCGCGGCGACTACGACCTCTCGAAACACGCCGAACACTCCGGCGACCGCTTTACCGTCTTCCGGCAGTACGACGAGCCCAAAACGGTCGAGCGCGCGACGGTCGACCCGGACATGAGCTACCTCGGACCGGAGTTCGGCGGCGACGCTCAGGCCGTGGTCGGGGCACTCGAGGAACTTGCAGAACAGGATCGGTCGGCGTTCGAGGGTGACACAGTCGACATTGATCTCGACGGCGACATCCACGGGATTCCCGTCGAAAAGACCGGCTTTTCGGTCGATGAGGAGACCAAAGCCGGGGAACACATCGTCCCCCACGTCGTCGAACCCTCCTTCGGCGTCGACCGCCTCGTCTACACCGTCCTCCACCACGCCTACCGCGAGGATGAGGTTGACGGCGAGGAGCGCACCTTCCTCGAACTCGAACCGGCGATCGCCCCAACCTTCGTCGGCGTCTTCCCGCTGCAAAGCGACGACGAGCTGGAGGGACAGGCCGAGGAGATCGCCACCGAACTCCGCGAGGCCGGGCTCTCCGTGACCTACGACGACTCGGGGAACATCGGCCGGCGCTACCGCCGCCAGGACGAGGTCGGGACGCCGTTTTGCGTGACCGTCGACTACGAGACGGTCGAACAGGAGCCGACGACGGTCACGGTTCGCGAGCGCGATTCGACCGCCCAGAAGCGCCTCCCGGTCGACGGCCTCGCCGAAACGCTGTCGGCGCTTCGCGAGGGCGAGGTCGCCTTCGAGGACGTGGCGTAGTCGGATTCTGCGGGGGAGACGTTTCGGAAGGAACTCACGAGCGTTCGTCTTCGACCTCTGCAACGTAGGTTTCAGTCTCCCTCGGAGTAGCGAATTCTCGAAAACTGAACGTTATTTTCGCAGTCGCCGGGGTATGTGAAACTCGGAAGAAGGTATAGACCCTTCCACCAGGAGGTTCTCCCCCTCCGCCAGCCCACGGATCGCCGACCCGGCAACAATAGATGTGGACTGTGTCATCGTTCTCGAGCCCGACTGCCTCGATTGCGATATTCTCGTCACCGCTCCATCTCCACGGGAAGACGATCAGGGCACTCGTTTCGAAATCGGTTTCTTCGATAAACGTCGGTTCATTCGCATCTTCAGGCCCGGTGAGCGGCGTATCGCCATCGAGGGCGCTGAGATTTAACCGATCTGTCGTCTCCTCGGTAATGATCGACACGCGGTTGTCGTCCGTTCTGTGATCGAGTTCCCAGTATCCGTCTTCGAGTAGCGTCGGCGTACCGGCGGTTGAATAGTGGGACGTCGTCCACGTTCCATACTCGATCTCGGTGAGTTTGTCCGGTGGCTCGGGGCACATCTCCTCCTGTGGTCGCATCTCCTCATCGTCGTTCTCGTCATCCCTGTTGCTGGTCTCGTCGTCATCGGGTTCGGCGGTGTCATCGTCGGACTGGTCGGGATCTACCCCTTGAATTTCATCGATACAGCCGCTCAGTCCCACGAGTGTGCCTGCACCAGTCATCGCAAGGACAGTACGACGTTTCATAGTGGAAGGATTCAGTAATTATACAGTTATACTTTGGGGTCACTCAAATGGCGATTTTAGTTGGAAGAGGAACAATTGGGACGATCATGCAACTACTGCCGGGTATGGTGACAGGTGGTGGTCCATTTGCATACACACGAACCGCGTGGCACCCACCGCGACCGACCGGGGGAACCGTTTCGACGTACTGAAGGTCACATGCTCCAAGCACTCGGTACATGGCCGACGAACTGAAGCGACGGCTGGTCCACGCGAGCGGCGCCGGCCTCGTCGCGCTCTGGCTGCTCGCCCAGTCTCTCGAGGCGGGACTCACCTGGGCGCTGTTCGGCGCCCTGATGGTCGGCCTCTCGGTCGGCGTCCTCGTCCTCGAGTTCCTCCGGCTCCGGGTCGGCCTCGAGTGGTGGATCTACGAGAAGCTCACCCGCGAGTACGAGGCAGACCAGTTCGCCGGCTACGGCTACTACATGCTGAGCATGACGGCCGTCGTGCTCGTCTTCCCGCCCGAGATTGCCCTCCCCGCGATGTTGATGCTCGCGATCGGCGACCCCGTAAGTGGGGCGGTCTCCGACGACACGCTCCGGCGGGTGAAAGGGGCCAAGGTACTCGTCACAATGTTCGTCGTGAGCGCCATGCTGGCCGCACCGTTCCTCGCCGAGTACCCCCAGGCCGTCGTGGCGGCCGCACTCGGCGCAACGCTGGCCGACGGCGTGACGGTTCGCATCGGCGACTACATCGTCGACGACAACCTGACGATCCCAATCTACGCGGCCGTGCTGGCGTGGCTTGCGATCGAGTTCGTCCCTCTCTAATCCAGTTCGAGTTCTTCCGTCCGCGCGTACGTCGTCCGTCCGAGGTGGCCGACGGCGTCGAGCTCCGAGGCGTCGATCAACTCGTTACTCGCCTCGTCTGAAATCGTCCCATGCGAAATCGCTCCGTCCGAGAGCACCCCGTCCACGACGTGGACGGCGACGACCCGGCCGAACAGTAGCGTCCGGTCGCCGACGGCGAGGTCGTCGTGGTGGACGCACTCGAGCGTGACCGGCGCGTCCGCGACTCGAGGCGGATCGATCCGATCGCAGGCGCCGCGTTCGACGCCGGCAACGTCGAACTCGCTTTCCTCGGGCGGGAGGTCGGCGGCGGTCGCGTCGGTCGCCTCGACCAGCGACGGGGTCACGAGATTGATCGCGAACGCACCGGTCTCGCGGGCATTTCGAAGCGTGTCCTTGGGTCGTCCGTCCTCCCGGTTTCCGATCGCGACTGCGACGATGGGTGGCTCCGCGGAGACGTGCGTGTAGGCGCTGAAGGGGGCGAGGTTGTCGACGCCCGCGGCGCTCGTCGTACTGATCCAGGCGATCGGACGTGGCGAGACGACCGCAGAAAGAAGGTGGCCGGCTTCACCTGGAGAGAGGGAGTTGGCGTCGTAGGTGGGCATACTCGGACGGTTTTCGCGCGAGCGCCAAAGCGTTTGTCGCGGTAGGGGCGTCAGACCGGAAGCCACGGGGCTGGGAATCGCGCGGCTCAGAGATCGGCCGACCGGAACCGGTGGTAGCCAAGGCCGACGGAGACGACGATCCAGCCGAGCAAGATTCCGAGCGCGAAGCCGGGCCGCTCGTAGAACGCGGGCTCCGCAGGCGGCTGGACGAGCGTCCCTGGACTGACGTCTTCGAAGAGCCCGGAAACCAGGTGCGTGTAGGCGGCCACAGGGTTGAGCGCCTCGACGAAGGTGACCCACTCCGGCGACGCGTCGGGCATCGAGAAGCCGTGGCGAGCGTACAACAGCGCCTGGGGAACCGCCGTCCAGAGCTGGAAGTAAAAGAGCAAGAACAGCCCCATCGCGCCCGCAGTCGCTCGGGTCGTCGTCCGAGAGATCGCAGAGAGTCCGATCGAGAGGGCGGTAAACGTCACGCCGAGCAGCGAGAGCAAGAGGAGTGCGCCGACGAACCCGACGGGGTCGAGGGGAACACCCTGAACCAGCGCGACGGGGACGGCTGCGAGAAAGGCCGCAAACAGGGCGCCACAGATGACGATGCTGCGGCCGAGGAAGGTCCCGAAGACGACGGTTCCGCGGGAGACGGGCAGCCCAAGAACGACTTTGAGCGCCCCACTGGCCCGTCGTTCGACGACCGCTGGCGCGAAGAAGCCGAGCGTAAGCAGGACGGTGAACATGGTAAACAGCGGGAGCAAGGGTTCTGCGACGGTCGCCTCGTCGCTACCCGCCGACCGGCCTGCAGTGTAGGTCATAAACAAGCTCAACAGCACGTAGAGCCCGACGAAGATCTGTAACTGACGCTCGCGTCGCGTGTCGCGGATATCCTCGCGGACGAACAGCGAGAGTGCAGCGAGGCGGCTCACTGGGCGACACCTCGCGTGTACCGCTCGAAGAGGTCGTCGAGGGAGGTCTCCCCAGTCTCGACGTTCGTCACCGTCGCCGGCGAGTCGTGGACAGCGGCGATGGCGGGTGCTTTCGCGGCATCGTTGCAGGTGACGACGACGGTCGTTCCCTCGGCCGTAACGCCGGCGACGCCCTCGATGGTGCGGATTCGGTCGAGAGTGGGTTCGGGAAGCGCCGCGTCACCCGAAAGTTCGATCTCGAGCGTCGCGGAACCGCCGGCCGAGTCGCGAAGGGCGTCGATCGTGTCGACGGCGACAAGCGTTCCGCCGTCCAAAATGCCGACGCGGTCGCAGACAGCCTCGACTTGCTCCATGATGTGACTCGAGAAGAACACCGTTGCACCGCGCTCGTTCTCCTCGCGGACGATCTCGCGCATCCGGCGGGCGCCGTTCGGGTCGAGTCCAGTCGAGGGCTCGTCGAGCACGAGGAGATCGGGCTCGCCGACGAGCGCGACTGCGAGCATGAGCCGCTGGGCCATCCCCTTCGAGTACTGCGCGACGGGGTAGGCGTCGGGCCCGCGCATGCCGACGCGCTCGATGAGCTCGTCGGGGTCGTCGTCGGCCCCTTTCGCTTCGATCGCGAACTCGACGTGCTCGCGGCCAGTTCGCTCCCCGATCGGACCGAAGCCGTCGGGGAGGACGCCGACCCGACTTCTGGCCGCGACGCCCTCGCCGGGAACGTCGTAGCCGAGCAGTTCGATCGAGCCGTCGGTCGGCTGCGTGTAGCCGAGCAGGATGTCAATCGTGGTCGACTTCCCGGCGCCGTTGGGACCCAGAAAGCCGAAAACCTCGCCCTCGCGAACGGAGAGGTCGACGTCGCGCAGAGCGGTGACCGAGCGGTTTCCCAAGAGCCCGTAGCTGACGTAGCGCTTGGTGACGCCGCGGAGTTCGATGGCGGCCATACTCGGAGGAGTGCAGGTAGGGGTTGTAATTCTTGTGGATCGAATTACACGTCTCCGGCGGTAGCGAGCGTCGCATGGACGGCAGGTTCACTTTCACCGCGGTACATCAACGCTTATTCGCGGCGGCGGCGAACGAGTGACAATGGCAGCGACGGACGAGCACCAGCCCGCGATCGAGCATCCGCTTTTACAGCCGGACTTCTTGGAGCGCCGGCTCTACCAGTTGAAACTCGCCGGAACAGCGGCAAACGACCATACGCTCGTCTGTCTCCCGACAGGCCTCGGGAAGACGACCGTGAGCCTGCTCGTGACGGCACGGCGGGTAGACGAGGTCGGCGGGAAGTCGATGATGCTCGCACCGACCAAACCGCTCGTCCAGCAACACGCCGACTTCTACCGCGAGGCGCTACAGATTCCCGACGACGAGATCGTCGTCTTCACGGGCGACGTCAGCCCGGACGACCGCGCCGCCCTCTGGGAAGAGGCGACGGTCGTAATGGCGACCCCGCAGGTGATCGAGAACGACCTCGTCGGGAGCCGCATCTCGCTTGCGGACGTCACCCACCTGACCTTCGACGAGTGCCACCGCGCGACTGGCGACTACGCGTACAACTACATCGCCGAGCGCTACCACGCCGACGCAGAGAATCCTCTGGTGACCGGGATGTCGGCCTCCCCTGGAGGGGACGAGGAGGCCATTCTCGAGGTCTGTGAGAACCTCGGGCTCCGAGAGGTGGAGGTGATGACCGAAGACGACGCCGACGTCGCCGAGTTCACCCACGACACCGACGTCGAGTGGGAGCGCATCGAACTGCCCGAAGAGGTACTCGAAATCCGAAACGCGTTGAACGAGGTTATCAGCGACCGGCTTGAGAAGCTAAAGGAGCTCGGGGTGGCGAAGTCGACCCAGCCCGACCAGTCCCAGACGGACCTGAATCGAATGCGGGCGGAGCTCCAGCAGCTGATCAACAACGACCAGTCGGAGGGGTACAAGGGAATGTCCGTCCACGCCGAGGTGATGAAGCTCCGCCAGGCCGTGACGCTCGTCGAGACCCAGAGCGTCGAGGCCCTGCGACGGTACTTCGAGCGCCAGCGCAACCAGGCGCGCTCATCAGGGGCCTCGAAGGCGAGTCAGCGAATGGTCAGCGATCCGCGGGTCACGGAAGCGATGCGCCGCGCTGAGAGCTTCGATCAGCTTCACCCGAAATACCGCAAGACTCGGATGCTGCTCGCCGAGACTCTGGGACTGGAAGGCGGCGAGCGCGTCATCGCCTTCACCGAATCACGAGACACGGCGGAGGCGCTGACGGAGTTCCTCTCGGAGAGCTTCGACGCCAAGCGGTTCGTCGGCCAGGGCGACCGCGAAGGGAGCGACGGGATGACCCAGAACCAACAACAGGAGGTTCTCGACGACTTTCGCGCCGGCGAGTTCGAGGTGCTCGTCTCGACCTCCGTCGCCGAGGAGGGCCTCGACGTCCCCGAAGTCGACCTCGTACTCTTTTACGAGCCCGTGCCGACGGCGATCCGATCCATCCAGCGCAAGGGTCGGACCGGCCGCCAGTCCGAGGGGCGGGTCGTCGTCCTCCTCGCAGAGGACACCCGCGACGAGGCGTACTTCTGGATCTCCCGCCGTCGCGAGAAAGAGATGGAATCAGAGCTACGCGAGCTGAAGGGAATGGCCGACGACCTCGAAGCAGAGCTCGACGACGCCCAGCAGTCGCTCGCGGCGTTCGACACCGGAGCGAAAGTGGACGCCGGGGACGGAAAAACGCAACCAGGCGACGGGGAGCGCAGTGGAACTGAGGGGGTTGCCTCCCGGCCGGGATTGACCGACTTCGCGGGCGACGATGAGGGGGACGAGAGCGACGCCGAGGGGGAGGGCAACGACGCCGAGACCGACGACGGTGCCGGCAAACGGGAGGAGGCCGATGTCGACGAACCAGACGAGATCGAAACGCACGAGCCCCACGCCGAGGGCGACGCGATCGAGATCGTCGCCGACCAGCGCGAGATGGACGCCAACATCGCCCGCGAGCTCTCCCGACGCGAGGAGATCGAGATCCGCCTCGAGACCTTAGACGTCGGCGACTACGTCTGCTCTGACCGGGTCGTCGTCGAGCGCAAGTCCGTTGCGGACTTCGTCGACTCGCTGGTCGGGGGCGACCGCTCGGTCTTCGAGCAGGTGGGTGCGATGGCCAGAAGCTACTCGCGGCCGGTCGTGATCGTCGAGGGCGAGGGACTGTACGAACAGCGGGACATCCACCCGAACGCGATCCGGGGCGCACTCTCCTCGCTGGCGATCGACTTCGGCGCGAGCGTTCTGCGAACCGAAAGTGAGGACGACACCACCGAACTACTCGCGGTCCTCGCGGGTCGCGAGCAGGAAACGGCCGACCGGGAAGTCTCGGTTCACGGTGAGAAGGGCGCGAAGACGCTGGGCGAGCAACAGGAGTACGTCGTCTCCTCGATCGCCGAGATCGGCCCCGTCACGGCGCGCTCGCTGCTCGAGACGTTCGGCGGCGTCGAGGCGGTGATGACCGCCGACGAAGACGACCTACAGGAGGCAGAGGGCGTCGGCGCGGTCACCGCAGAGCGTATCCGGGAGGTCGTCGGAAGCGAGTACGCCGGTGTCGGATCGGGCGACGGTGAGTGACTGAAACGAGAGATGGGTTCCGTTTCAAAACAGGAACACGAGGAGAATCAGCGGCGACACTACCAGGAGTGTGAACAGGTGGCGCCACGTTCCGTACGGCGGTTCGCTGTGAACGTCGTCACGCGATCGCGCTCGCTCGTAGGCGATCCACGCGCCGAGGACGACGGCTACGGCGCCAATCGGGACGAGCGCGAACATGACGAAGCTCCAGCCGAGGAGCGCGGCGAATCCTGCGAGGCCGACGACGAGACCGATGAGGGCGCCGCCGAGGAGCGCACCGGTCGAGAGGCGGCGCCATACGCCCAGTACCGTCGTACCAATTGCGATGGCGGCGAGCCACCCGACGAGGACGGTGTCACCGAGCGGCGAGAGCGGGGTCGCCAGCGGCCCGGTCACCACATACAGTGAGGTTGTGGGGACGAGCGCGCCGAAAGCAAGCGCCTCAGCGACCATGAGAACGGGGATCCGGTCGGTCACGAGCGGCGAATGGGTTCGCGCCCGAATAGTCGTTTGGGCGCGCCTCACGCGATCGTGTGTCCGTACTCACCGCAACGCATCGAGGGCCTCGGCAGCCTCCCGCGCGGCCTGCAGACAGTCCCTCGCGTATCGGGGGTCGTCAGTCTCCGCGGCCGCCTGCGCGAAGCGTTCGAGCGCGGCGACAAGCGCGTCGTGGCCGGCGTCGAGATCGCCGTCGACGCCCGGTTCCGACGCGCCGGTGGCGGGTGGAGCCGACGCCTGTCTAGAAGTCGACGGCGCCTCGGCGTTGCGAGGCGACTCCGAACGGGATGGCCCCTCGTCGTTGGTCCGAGCGATCGTCGGATCGGCGGTGACTGCTTCCGGATCGGGGTCGGCGGGACCACCCTGTGGCTCGGAAGCGGACGCGACGCCGTCGTCCGACTCGTCAGCGGCGTTCTCGTCCGGTTCGGGCGCTGGGGTATCGGCACCCGGTTTGGGCGCTGGGGAATCCGCCGGTTGGGAGGTGGCGGCGCCCGATTTGGACGTTCCGGCACTGCTCGATCCCGGCTCGTTTCCGTCTTCGATCGACGCCTCGACGCCCTCGGGACCGCCGTGACAGGAGGGGCAGAACGTGGTCCCGTTCTGCTCGAACAGCGGATCGCCGCAGGTTCCACAGTGCGTGTTGGTCATCCGAGCGCCCTTCAAGAGGAGGTCGCTCATCCGCTGGGTCGCCTCGCGATCGGCCTGCTCCTGCTCGTACTTCTTGCGGAGCTTCTCGCGTTCGGCTTCCTTGTCGAAGTCGCTCATACGCGTGGACACGTCGCCCGAGAGGGAAAAAGCTGCGACACGAACGGGGTGCTTGCGGACGGGACCGAACAGCGTGCGGCGCGACAGCGGAGCGCCGCCTACCGCATGGCCGCTTCGACGGCGTCGACAGCTGCCGCGGGCGTCTCGACCGCGCGGACGTCGGGGACGTCGTGCGTATCGATCCCCACGACGGGACGGTCGTAGATCCCGGCGAACCCAATCTCGGAGAGCGTGCCGGCGCCGCCGGCGAGCGCGATCACCGCGTCGCCGTTCATCGCGACGAGCGCGTTCCTGGCGTGGCCCAGTCCGGTCGCGATGGCAGTGTCGATGTGCTCGTTGGCCGCCTCGCGGCGCTCACCCGGTAGAATACCGATCGTCTCGCCGCCCTCGCGCTTCGCACCGCGACAGACCGCCGTCATCGTCCCGCCACGACCGCCACAGACGACGATGTGGCCCCGTCGGGCGAGTTCGGCGCCCAACTCCTCGGCGATCACCGCACCATCTTCGGAAACGGTTCCACCACCGATGACGCTGACGCGCATACCAGAAGATCGGTGGCGGGAGCTATGTTCGGTTCGGTTTCCCACGAGACGTCCCCAGAGACGAGAGTCGGGAGAACGTGATTACAGTCGGCCTACGGAGAGGCTCAAAAGGGCCTCGCGGGCAAGGATCGCGTTCCCCGGACCGCTTACGGATCGTTCGCCCACACCCAGTCGGCGGGCTCGTCCGCGTCGCTCTCGGCGACGCCGTCGGTGTACGCGGCGAGACTCTCGAACTCGTTGCGCAGGCCGTGGTCGTAGTAGGGACGTTCGAAGCCCGTGCCCTCCTTGGTCGTCATCCATGGACTGTCGACGGTGACCGTTTCGTGGATCTCGCTCGGTTCCTCGGTCTCCGAACTCCCCGGTCCGGGGACTTCGACTGGTGGCGGCCGGAAGTACACGTCTGCTTCGCGATCGCGGATGTGAAGTTCGTAGAACGAGTAGCCAGCCACGGCGGGAAACGAGACGACGCCCGTGTCCGTCCGGGCGACGTCATAGACGTCGCCCCACGCGTCGAGAAGCAACATCTCCAGGTCGTCACCCTCCAGGGGTTCGTCCTGGTACTCGACCGTCACGGTCACCTCGACGACGTTCCAGTCGTCGCCCGGTTCGACTCCGATCCCGTAGCTTCGACCGCCTTCGATCTCCCGGGTTTCGGTTCGATACTCGTCGTGCGTGACGACGAGGTAGTACGTCGTGCCGTCGTCGACGTCGAACCAGACCTCGCCCCACTCGTCTGTCGTCTCGCGGTGAACGGGTGGCTCGCCACCATTGTACTCGTCCCGGGTGCGGTACAGTTCGACGGTCGCGCCCTGGAGGAACTCCGCGTCGGTGGTCTCGACGCCGACAAAGGTTCCCCCCTCTACCCAGTCCGCATCCGCGTCTTCGACGTCGCTGTCCCCGTTCCCGTTCGCGCCGTCCGAACCCGGATCGCTATCCTCATCGCCGTCCGAATCCGGATCGCTGTCGTCACCGCCGTCGCTCGCACACCCTGCGACGGTGACGGTTCCCACCAGTGCAAGGAGGGATCTCCGTCGTAGGGGGCAATTAGAACGAGCCATCAGTAACGCCGATCGTGTACTCTTCGACCTCGTTCGCTTCGGACGTCTCTCCGAAGAACGTGACGTCGAATAGCCACTCCTCGCCGTCGGGGAGGTCAGTGGTACTCGTCGCGTCGGTCCTCAGTCGCTGCCCCTCCGCGTTGTAGAAGACGACGCTTACCTCGACGCGACGCAACTCCTCGCCGGTATTGTTGGCGACGACTCCCTCGACGCCCGTGTCCGCCCCGAGCATATTGCTGTAGAACTCGTGTTCGAGGATCTCGAGCCCGTCGCGAGTCGATTCCCGTTCACTGTCGGTGAGTATCTCTTGGGGGTCCAGTTCCGTGCCGTCGGAATCGGTCTCACCGGAGTCGTCGTTGCTATCATCGTTTCCGTCATCATCGCCGTCGTCGTCACCGGTACAGCCCGCCAGTAGTGCGAGGCCTGTCCCGGTCACCGACGCGGCCAGCAGCTGCCTGCGCGTAGAAGAATGGTCGTCCATTGCTAGTAACGGAGAGAAGAGTTCGCAAGTGTGTTCGTGTGCATCGCTCCCACCATTATATCGCGGGCTTTCGATTTGGGTCCGCTGCGCTCGCTTCACTCGGTTCGTCGCCCGCCCCAATCGACGATTGACGTATCCCGAGTCGTCAAACCATCCGAATTGATACCTTCCGACGCATTTAACGCGTTTCCAGATCCAAATCCACGTGGTATGGCAAAAGTTAGCGTAGTCGGTGCGGCCGGAACGGTCGGCGCGGCAGCGGGGTACAACATCGCGCTGCGAGACGTCTGTGACGAACTCGTCTTCGTCGACATTCCCGACAAGGAAGCCGACACCGTCGGCCAGGCCGCCGACGCCAACCACGGCGTCGCCTACGACTCGAACACGACGATCCGGCAGGGTGACTACGCCGAGACGGAGGGCTCTGACGTCGTCGTCATCACGGCCGGCATCCCGCGCCAGCCGGGCCAGAGCCGGATCGATCTGGCGGGCGACAACGCGCCGATCATGGAGGACATCGGCTCCTCACTCGCCGAGTACAACGACGACTTCGTCACCGTGACGACGTCGAACCCAGTCGATCTGCTCAACCGCCACCTCTACGAGACCGGCGAGCGCGACCGCGGCAAGGTGATCGGCTTCGGTGGCCGGCTCGACTCCGCGCGATTCCGGTACGTAATCGGACAACGCTTCGGCGCCCCCGTGGGGAACGTCGAGGCCACCATTCTGGGCGAGCACGGCGACGCCCAGGTGCCCGTCTTCTCGAAGGTTCGCGTCGACGGGCGAGACCCCGAGTTCGACGCGGACGAGCGCGAGGAACTGCTCGCCGAACTCCAGGAGTCGGCGATGAACGTCATCGAGAAGAAGGGGGCGACGGAGTGGGGGCCGGCCACGGGCGTCGGCCACACGGTCGAGGCCATCCTTCGAGACACGGGCGAGGTGCTGCCCGCGAGCGTCGTCCTCGAGGGCGAGTACGGCCACGAGGGAGCCGCCTTCGGCGTCCCCTGTAAGCTGGGTTCAGACGGTGTCGAGGAGGTCGTCGAGTGGGATCTCTCCGCGTTCGAGCGCGAGCAACTCGGCGAGGCCGCCGAGAAACTCGCCGAGCAGTACGAGAAAATCGCGTAATCGGTGGACCAGGGCCTGACACACGGGAGAGTTCCTACCGGCTCAACGCCGCGTTTCGACCCGCATCCGTACCTCGCCCGGATCGAGCGTCACGCGAAACGTCGGGTCGAGTTCGTCGGAGACGCGCTCGAAAGAGACGCGCTGGGCCATCGTCGCGAGCAGCAACTGGAGTTCGACCATCGCAAAGCGCATCCCGAGGCAGTGGCGGGGACCGCCGCCAAACGGGAAGTACGCGTACTCTGGACGTCCCTGTTCGCTCGCACCGAGGACGGCGGTCCGGTCGTCGTTCAGCCACCGCTCGGGACGGAACGTCTCGGGGTCGTCCCAGAAGCGCTCGTCGCGATGGATCGCGTAGACCGACAGCTGGAGGGTCGTTTCGGGATCCACCCGGTAGCCGCCCAGGGTGGTCGGCTCGTGGGCTTCCCGGTAGAGATCGGCGACGGGTGGATAGAGGCGCATCGCTTCCCGAGCGATCGCCTCGGTGACGGCCAGCTCGGACAGATCGGCCAGCTCGGACAGATCGGCCATCTCGGGATCGCGGTCGCCACAGACCGCAGCCAGTTCCTCGTCGAGTGCACGCCTGACCGTTGGGTGGCCAGCGAGCAACCACCAGGCGTAGGTGAGCGCGAGCGCGGTTGTCTCGTGGCCGGCGAAGAGGAACGTGACGAGCTGGTCGCGGATCGCTTCGGGAGACATCCGGGAGCCATCGGGGAACTCGGCCGTGGCGAGTAACGTGAGCAAGTCGTCGCCGGCGTCGACGCCGCTGGTTTCGCCATCACCCGGTCTGGAGTCGTCGGTCACCGCAGCTCGGCGTTCGGCGACCAGTTCGTCGACGAGATCCGTGAGGTCGTCCATGGCACGCTCGAAGGAGCGCTCGCGTGACGTCGAGACGGCGTCGGGGAGCAGCGCGCGGAGCGCGAGCACGTCGGCGTCGACGAAGGCGTTCATCTCCCGCGCGGCCCGTCGGACGACGTCGCCACGCGACCCGTCGAAGTCGAGGTCGAACAGCGTCCGGGCCAAGATGTCGAGTGTGAGCGCGGATGCGGACTCCCGAAGTTCGACGACATCGCCGTCAGCCCAGGTCCGGACCGTATCGGCCGTCTCCTCGACCATGGCATCCGCGTAGCTCGCGACGTGTGCCGGAGTGAACGACGACTGGAGGAGGCGCCGCTGGCGGGCCCACTGCTCGCCGGTGGTAAAGGAGACGCCGCGGGGCGCTACCTGCTGCCCGAACTCGGTTTCGAACCCGCCCTTACCGAACTCGTCGCTCCGGGAGACGAGGACCTCCTCGACCAGCCCGGGGTCGAAAACGGCGTAGAAATCCCGCCTGAAGGCGTCGTAGGCGACGACGTCGCCGTACTCTCGAGCCCGCTCGAGGAACGCGAGTGGATCACGCGCGATCGAGAGAGTGTTCCCGAGCAGCGGCACTCCCCGGGGCCCCGGCGGCGTCGGCGCGGCGTTCCCTTCGTGTGTCCCCCGTCCAGCCACTGGTGATCGATCGGCCATACTAGCTCCTCGAGATCGACGGGTGTCGCCTTTATGTGCACTTACTGAAGGTTTTTATATAGTCTCCCGCAACGTCTGGCCATGCAATCGGCCGATCTGACGCTCCGGCTCCCGCCGGCGGCGCGGCTCCCGGTTCCCGACCTCGTCTCGATGGGCGCCGTACATCGCGAGGAGGTGCTCTCGTGGGACATCGATCAGGAGCGAGGGCGCATGCGCTTTCTCTCAGTGATCGCCGGAGAGATCGACGCCGTGCGAGCACTCGCCGACGACCTCAACGTCGAGGAGTCGGTGACCGTCCACCGCTACGGTCTCAGTCCGATCGACGACGACACGTTCTACCTCTACGGCGAGCTCGACCTGCGTGACGGCGATGCCCTGCTCTTCGAGCCGTTCGACCACCCGGGCCTCGTTGTCGTCCCCCCAATCGTTTACGAGAGCCGTGACGTCGTTCGGTTTACCGTCCTGGGCGAGGGCGACGCGCTGACGGGTGTGCTCGAGGCCATCCCCGAGAGCGTCGGCGTGGACGTCGGCCGAGTGAGCGATCACCGACGGCGAACAGAGACCCTGGCCGGGCGGTTGACGAACCGACAGTTCGAGGCGCTACGGGCGGCGAAGACGCTCGGCTACTACGAGGTCCCCCGAGAGAGCTCTCTGGCCGACGTGGCCGAGCGACTGGATTGCTCGGAGAGCGCAGCCTCGCGATTGCTCCGATCGGCAGAGAAGCGGCTGGTCGACTCGGCGGTGTGAGCCGGGTTAGGGAATGAGTTGCTCGCCGTCGTCGTCGTAGACGGTGATCGCGTCGACCGGGCAGGTCCGGGCGGCGAACTTCGCGTCGAGTTCGGCCCCTTCTGGGACCTCGCGGACGTAGATTCCGTCCGCTTCTTCCTCGCCGTCGACCAGAACGGCCTTGCCGGCGTCTTTGTCCTTCTGGAAGCCGTCGCCCCACTCGGCGACGCACTGGTACATCCCGATGCAGGTGTCCTCGTCGAACTCGATTCGCATATCTAGGAGTTGGTGAGTGTGCCCTATAGCGCTGACGGGAGCAGTCGCCGCACAGACCGGGGCGTCGAGCGTGTGGGGCGAGATGGGTGCCGAGCAACGAACGTTTTTATCGGGAGGGACAGAAGAGGATCGGAGAGGATGGTGTCTGCATCGTTTGCCGTGCTCGTGGGAGCCGCCGTCGTCACCTGTCTGTTCATGGCCTGGGTGCTCGGCGCTAACAGTAACTCGCCACCGTTTGCCCCCGCAATCGGCGCGAACGCGATCTCGACGATGCGAGCCGCGTTCGTTATCGGGATCCTCGCCGCCGCGGGGGCGCTCATGCAGGGGGGAAGCATCTCCGAGACGATCGGCGCTGATCTCATCGACGGTGTGACGATCACACCCCTGGCCGCCACTGCCGGCCTCTTGACTGCGGCGAGTTTCATGGCAATCGGGATCTACACCCGATATCCGATTCCCGCAGCCTTCGCAACGACCGGGGCGATGGTCGGCGTCGGGCTCTCGCTGGGTGGCGATCCGGCGATGGCGACCTACCAGCGACTCGGGACGTTCTGGTTGCTGGTGCCGTTTATGTCCGGCGGACTGGCGTACGTGACGGCGACGCTGCTGCGGCGCGATGACGTCCCCGAAGCGGTCGGCGTGCCCCTTCTAGGGGGGATCGTCGGCGCGATCCTCGCAAACATCCGCCTCGGGGTGATTCCAGATCCGACCGCCGACCAGGGGACGCTCGCGCGGTTCGTCTCTTGGCAGGTTGGCGGCGGGCCGACGATCGCCGCCGGCGTCGATCTCGGGACGATCCTCGTGACGATCGGACTCGGAGCCCTCTCGTTCTACTGGGTGCGACAGCGGGTTCTCGTCTCCGTCGAGGACGGCATCCGGTCGTTTCTACTGGTGCTTGGCGGTATCGTCGCGTTCTCCTCGGGCGGCTCGCAGGTGGGACTCGCGACCGGTCCCCTCGAGAACCTCTTTCGTGTCGAACTCGGACTTCCGGGGATCGTCCTGCTCGCGATCGGTGCGACCGGCCTCCTCGCCGGCGCCTGGATGGCCGCGCCGCGGCTGTTACAGGCGACCTCTCGGGAGTACGCCCAGCTCGGCGTGAGACGATCGATCGCGGCGCTCGTCCCAGGATTCATCATCGCCCAGCTGGCGATCGCGCTCGGAATTCCAATCTCGGTCAACAACATCATCCTCTCGGGAGTCATCGGAGGTGGACTGGCAGCAGGTTCGGCGGGCGTCTCGAAGCGAAAGATCGGCTTCACGATCAGCTTCTGGGTACTGACGCTTGGGAGTTCGATCGTCGTCGGATATGGAGTATACCAGCTGTTGGCGGCAGTCATGGGCGGCTAACCCGTTCGGCCGGAGCCGTCGGTACAGACGGTGGGACGAAGGCGGATCATCGAGAGGAGCGACCGGCTACCACAGCGTTAGTCGAGAACGGTGACGGGAGCGGCCGTTCGGTCGACCACCGTCGCAGCGATGCTTCGGCCAAGAAGTCGGCGGGCGAGTCCCTTCGTCCCAGCGTCGTGGCCCTGCATGACGACGTGGTCGGCGTTCGCGTCGCGAGCGTAGGCGGGAACGACGGTTCCGGGTCGGCCCTCGACGAGGTCGATTCGAACGCGGTCTGCCGCAGCCGATCCCACCGCCGATTCGAGTGTCGCCTCGGCGTTCGCCCGGGTCTGTTCGGTGCGCGCCTCGTCTCGTTCGAGAACGCCGCCTTCGCTGAGCGGGGCGTCGAGGGGCGTCACGACGGCAAGCAGCGTCACCTTCGCCTCGGGAAACTGCTCGATAGCGTACGCGAGCGCGTCGTCCTCGCGGGGCCGGCCGAGCGTGGGTACGAGGACGTGGGACGGACCGGTCATGGATCGCTGTTCGGTTGCCGCGCATTTCGGTCTGTCGACGGGTTGGCTCCGACACTCCGTCCGGAGCCATGGCCTGGCTCTCGAGCGAGATGTCGCGCGCTCGCAGCTACCGAGCCGACAGTTTAAACCCCGGGAGCCGCCAACACCGGCCAATGAACGTCGAGGAGCTGTCGGGGCTCCCGTCCGGCGCCGTCTCGCACTTCCGGGCGGAAGGGATCGAAGCGCTCTACCCGCCACAGGCGGCGGCCGTCGAGGCCGGCGCGACCGACGGGAAGAGCCTCGTCGCCGCCGTCCCCACGGCCAGCGGGAAGACGATGATCGCCGCCCTCGGGATGCTGTCGGCAGTCGAGCGCGGCGGGAAAGCGCTGTACATCGTCCCCCTGCGAGCGCTCGCCAGCGAGAAGAAGGCCGAGTTCGACGCCTACGAGGAGTTCGGCGTGACGACGGGCGTCTCGGTCGGTGATTACGAGTCGACCGACGACTGGCTCGCGACAAAGGACCTGATCGTCGCGACCAGCGAGAAAGTCGACTCGCTCGTGCGAAACGGGGCCGACTGGCTCTCGGATCTCACCTGCGTCGTCTCCGACGAGGTCCACCTGGTCGACGACCGCAATCGAGGACCGACACTGGAGGTGACACTGGCGAAGCTCCGAGAGCTGAATCCGGGGCTCCAGACGGTCGCGCTCTCGGCGACGGTCGGCAACGCGGGCGAGATTGCCGACTGGCTCGACGCCGAACTGGTCGAGACCGACTGGCGACCGATCGAGCTCCAGACCGGAGTTCACTACGGCAACGCCGTGGAGTTCGACGACGGCTCGACCCGAGAGGTTCCGGTCGAGGGCTCTGAGCGCCAGGAGGCTGCGCTCGTCCGGGATATCCTCCGAGAGGACGGCTCCTCGCTCGTGTTCGTCAGCTCCCGACGCAACGCGGAAGCGGCCGCAAAACGGCTCGGGCAGGTTTCGGGACGTGAGCTCACGGACGGTGAGCGCGCCGAGCTGGCCGAACTCGCAGCGGAGATCCGCGAAGATAGCGACACCGAGACGAGCGCAGATCTGGCAGACTGCGTCGAACGGGGCGCCGCCTTCCACCACGCCGGGCTCTCGAGCACGCAACGGAGCCTCGTCGAGGAGGCCTTCCGCGAGCGTCTGCTGAAGGTGATCTCGGCGACGCCGACGCTTGCAGCCGGGGTGAATACGCCCGCGCGGCGTGTGATCGTCCGCGACTGGCGACGGTTCGACTCGAGCGCGGGCGGAATGGCCCCTCTCGACGTCTTGGAAGTCCACCAGATGATGGGGCGGGCGGGCAGGCCGGGACTCGACCCCTACGGCGAGGCAGTGCTGATCGCGAGCAGCCACGACGAGCGCGAGGAGCTGTTCGACCGGTACGTCTGGGGCGAGCCCGAGCCGGTCCGTTCGAAGCTGGCGGCCGAGCCCGCCCTGCGCACGCACGTTCTCGCGACGATCGCCTCCGGCTTCGCCCGGACGCGAGAGGGGCTGCTCGCCTTCATGGACGCGACACTGTACGCGAGCCAGTCGACCGAGTCGGGCCGCCTCGAGCGCGTCACCGACGATGTCCTCGCGTACCTGGAGCGAAACGACTTCATCGAGCGCGAGGGGGGAGCTGGAACGGCTGCCGACGAAGCGGGCGAAAATGAGGAGGACGCGGCGGACGCGTTCACCTCCGCCGCAGAGCTCGTGGACGAAAGCGATGGCGGGAGCGAGAGCGGCACGATCGATCTGCAGGCGACGAGCCTGGGCCACACCGTCTCTCGGCTCTACCTCGACCCCATGAGTGCCGCCGAGATCGTCCACGGACTCGAGGGCGCGGATGAACGCCCGACCGCGCTCGGCCTCTACCAGCTCGTCTCGCGAACCCCGGACATGTACGAACTCTACCTCCGGTCGGGCGAGGACGAGACCTTCGGCGAGCTGTTCTTCGAGCGCGAGTCGGAGCTACTCGGCGACGTTCCGAGCGAGTACGAGGAGGGGCGATTCGAGGACTGGCTCGCCGCCTTGAAGACCGGCAAACTCCTCGAAGACTGGGCCGAAGAGGACGACGAGGAACGGCTCACCGAGCGATACAAGATCGGGCCCGGAGACCTCCGCGGGAAAGTCGATACGGCGGAGTGGCTGCTCGGCGCGGCCGAGTCCCTGGCGGGCGAAATCGACAGTGAGTGGACCACCGCCGTCCGAGAGGCCCGCGCCCGCGTCGAGCACGGCGTCCGCGAAGAGCTGCTCGAACTGGTCTCGATCCGGGGTGTCGGCCGCAAGCGCGCCCGTCAGCTCCACGCGGTCGGCATCGAAACCCGGGCAGATCTCCGAGAGGTCGACAAGGGCGTCGTCCTCGCGGCGCTCAAGGGGGAGAAGACGGCCGAGACGATCCTCGAGAACGCCGGCCGCGAGGAGTACTCGATGGACGACGTCGAACCCCGAACCGACGCCGAGGGTGTCGAATCGGGGTCGGACGGGGGCGACGAGGCGGCGGGTGGCGGCGCGGCGAGTGACTCGGACGAGCCAGACGCGAATGCGAACCAGTCCAGCCTGGGTGAGTTCCAGTGAGGATTCTTGAGGGACGGCTTACGGTCTCTGATCTGGACGCGTTCGTCGCCGAACTCGGCGAGATCGGCGACCGCTACGGCGTGACGATCCAGGCGTTCGACGCCCGGTACGTCGCCGGAGAGACCCACCTCGAGCGCGCGGTTGCGCTCGCCGACCGGGCGATCGCTCGGGGAGAGAACGTCGCCCGCGACCGGGCGGTCGAGATCCTGCTGTACGCCGCCGGCCGCCGACAGATCGACCGCGCACTCGAAATGGGGGTCTCCGAGGGAGGGAATCGGGTCGCCATCGTCGTCGCTGCAGACGCCGAGAAAGGCGACACGGCCGCCGAAGAACGAGCGTGCGAGGAACTCGAGGCGCGCCTCGAGCTCTCCCCGGAGCCGACGCTGTCGGAGCCGAACGCGGCGACGCTGTCGAACTTTTTCGAGATTACCGAGGCCGAGCGCGAGGCGACCGACGCGACGCTCGTGGAGCTGGTCTGTGAGCGCGTCGTGTTGCTCGAAGTCGAGAAATGATAATCGTTGGCAGAACGGAGCTGACCAGAGTAATTGCGCCGTTTTGGTATCAGTACACGTGACGGGGTGGTTCCCGGAGCAGTGGAAGGGGTGTAAGGACTATGTCTCACGACACCGTAGTCCAATCGAGGTGAGACCCGTGCACCGCTACGACTGGATCCTCCTGGCAATCGCCGTCGCTCTCATCGGTGGATGGGTCGTCGGCGCGCTGACGGTGGTCCCGATGGAGTACGGACTGGTCGCCGGATTTGTGCTCGCTACACCGTTCGTCTACGACGCAATGTTTCGGAACCCGCCGCTTCCAGCGAATGATGCTCAGCGGGTCACTGCCGCGATCGTCTGGCACGCGCTGCTGATCTGGATCGTCATAGACGCGTTGATGATAGTGTCGCTACCATAGAGCCCATCGTCCGATCTGCTAGTTGTGAGTCAGCCGGAACCGAGTTCGTCGAAGGCCGCGCCCGAATCCACGTCGCCGGGGTTCCTACTCGTTGGCGACGAGCGGTGAGACAGTTTCGACCGCTGGTGTTGGGTGGGCGTCGAGCCACGCTTCGGCGTCGAGAGCAGCCATACTACCGGTTCCGGCAGACGTAATCGCCTGTCGATACTCCGGATCGATCACGTCACCGGCGCCGAAGACACCCTCGACAGCGGTCTCGGTCGTCATGCCGTCGAGCGTCTCGAGGTGTCCGGATTCGGCGATGGAGACCGGCGTCTCCGCTAAGAACGCGGTGTTGGGGACGTGACCGACGCCGTAGAAGATGCCATCGACGGCGATCTCTTCACGGTCGACCTCGTTGCCTGCCCCGAGTTTCTCCGTTGGCCGCCCGTCGGGGTGGGAGACGAGCGTCGCACCGGAAACACCGTCTGCTTGCGAGCCGTGGATCTCGAGTAGTTCAGCGTTCCAGCGAAATGAGATGGTCTCGTGATCGCGGGCTCGCTGGGCCATGATATCGGAGGCACGCAGTTCGTCACGGCGGTGGACGACCGTGACGCTGTCGGCGAACTTCGTGAGGAACAACGCCTCTTCCATCGCACTGTCACCGCCGCCGATCACGAGGACGTCGTCGCCGCGATGGAAGGCGCCGTCGCAGGTTGCACACGTCGAGACGCCGTAGCCCATGAGTTCGTCCTCCCCCTCAGCGCCGACCCAACGGGCGCTCGCACCGGTCGCGACGATCAGTGTGCGCGTCCGGAGCGTGTCACCGTTTGCGAGTTCGAGTTCGAACGGTCGCTCCTCGAGCGACGCGTCTTCGACAGTTCTGTGGACGAACTCGGCTCCGAACCGTTCGGCCTGTTCTTTCCCGCGTTGGATCAGTTCCATGCCGCCGACGCCCTCGGGGAAGCCGAGGAAGTTCTCGACGTCTGTCGTCAGCGTCAGTTGGCCGCCCGGCTCCGGCCCCTCGAGGACGAGTGGCTCGAGGTCGGCCCGCGCGGCGTAGACCGCTGCTGAAAGGCCGGCGACGCCCGAGCCGACGATGACGACGTCGCGAACGCTCGCGCCGATCTCAGTCCCCTCGTTCATTCGGTGTATCCCTCGATCAGGCTACGGAGTCGATCTTCCGGCAAGGCGCCGGTGTGCTGTTCGACCTGTTCTCCGTCTGCAAAGAGAACGATCGTCGGAACGCCGCGTACACCGAACTCGCCGGCGAGTGGCTGATTGGCGTCGACGTCGACTTTCGCGATTACGGCTGCGGTGTCAGCTGCCAGCCCATCGAGGACAGGTTCGAGCATCTTGCAGGGGCCACACCAGTCGGCGTAGAAATCCACCAGTACGACATCGTAGCCGGTGACGACCTCCTCGAGATGATCTGCTCCGTCGATGTAGACAGGTTCGTCGACCGAGACACCGTTCGATCCGCTGTGTGCATCAGTTGCCATCATCTGTCTGTAGGGGCTGATAGTGTTTAAAGGTTTTGTGAGGATTGTGCAATACCATTACGACAGAAGACGAGATTGTCTGCATACTCGAGATCCGTGGCAGATTCATACCCTCTGAGAGCGTTCGACAGACCATGGATCGCATCGAGTTCGTCTATACGCTGGGGATGTCCAACGAGGAGGTCGAAACGTACCTCAAACGTATCGGTACCGGAGTTCTCTCGCTCGCGTCGGACGACGACGCGTACGCGATTCCCGTCGCCCACCACTACGAAGACGAGACGCTCTACGTCCGCCTATCGACCGACGGTTCGAGTACGAAGCAATCGTATCTCGAGGAGACAGAAACCGCGTGTCTCACACTGTACGACGTCGACCCGCCCAGAGAGTCCTGGAGCGTCGTCGTGACCGGGTCGCTCCGGCAACTCGACAACCCCGAACGCGAGGGGTTCGACGCTGCAACGGTCAACGATTCGTTCCTCGAGTTGCGGGTCTTCGACGAGGACATCGAGGCGATCGACCTCAAGCTCTACGAGTTTGAGATCGACACGATCACCGGTCGAAAAACGGGAACATAGCGGTCGAAAACCGGCGACAGAGGACGACGTGCGAACGTCTGGGTAAGCCCCGTGTTGTTACATTCAGACAATACAGCCACCGACCACCCCGTCAGGACGCAGTCGGTACCATCGTCGGGCCTCGTACTCGTCACGAAACCTGGAGGGACGTGACAGCAGTGACGGAATAGTAGATGGCCAACGTTTGGTAGGGACTCAAATCGATTAGCGTTCGGCCATCGGTGAGTCGCTGTCGACGTGGTCGTACTTGTCCTCGAACTCCTGGATGAGTTGGCCCATCTTCGCGTACCAGTCGTTTAACCGTCGTTGCATGTCGGTTGCGATCTGTGCGGGATCGGTCGGGTAGTAGACGTGGTAGTACCCACCCTGATCGTAGTTGACCTGCTCTTTCTGGATGAACCCTGCCTGGAGGAGGCGCTGGATCGAGCGGTAGGCCGTCGACCGTTCGCGGTCGACGCGCTCTGCCACCTCGTCGATCGTGAGCGACTCGTCGCTCTCGACCATCGCTCGGAAGCACTCCTTGTCCAGTTGCTTGAGGCCGTGAATACACTCTAACAATCCTTCGCACTCCATATCTTGCTGGAGTTGTTCTGCCATCGACGTAGCCATGATAGCTACACCGAGGGGCCCGACGGGTATAAGGGTTATGTGAATATTGCGCAATTGTGTTGTGCCGCCTCCTCAGCCCATCTGAGTGCGAATTCTGGAGTTTCTCTCGAAAAGTCGCGATCGTCACGCATCGAGCGATCGGACGCTGAACGTGCCCAGAGTGATTGCTCGTACTCGGCCGAGAGCATTGGCTAGTCAGTCGTGGGGATGGAATCGCTTGGTGGCGCGCTCAACAGCTCCTGTCTGGCCGAGGAACGTCACCCGGTCGCCATCCCGGAGCTCATGATCGCCGGTCGGGACTTCGGTCGTGCCGTTTCGGTGGGTAAGCAGGCCGACGATGACGCCGTCAGGAATTTCGGCATTGAGGTCGGCGATCGTCTTCCCCACGAGATCCGTCGCCGTCACTTCGATCTCCTGGACGTCACCCGTTCGGCCGAGTTCGTTCATCCACGCCGATAGCGACGGCCGTTCGAGGACGTTCTCGAGCGACCACGCGGTCGCCATCGAGAGGTCGATCGCGTGGACGCCGAGCGATTCGAAGGCGTCGACGTTGTCGGGCTGGTTGACCCGCGACGCAACCTGTTCGACATCGAAGGTCGTCTTGGCGAGCTGACAGACTAGCAGGTTGACGTCGTCGTCGGGCGTGGTCGCGATGACCGTCTTCGCACCGTCTGCGCCCGCTTGCTCGAGGACGTCGGCGTCCGTGCCGTCGCCTTCGAGCGCAGTGAGACCGCGTTTGCGGGCTTTCTCGACCGCGTCAGGATTCTGGTCGACCAGCAGTACGTTTTCTCCGTCCTGTTCGAGCCGTTCTGCGAGAGACAGGCCGACCCGGCCTCCGCCGATGAGTATCGTGCGCATTGGTGATACCTCGAGGTAGTTCGCGATCTGTCTCGCGAGGCCGGCCTGGAGGACGACCGTCGCGAAGATGATAAGGAAGACGGTGCCGGCGAGTAGCTGGGCTTCCTGTGGCCGACCGAGTGCCTGCAGTTCGACGGCGAACAGCGTCGCGACGCTGGCGGGGATGATCCCGCGGGGGCCGACCGCCGAGAGGAAGAGCCGCTCGTTGCGCGTGAACCGCGCGCCGGTCGTCGAGAGGTAGATGACTGCCGGTCGAAGCACCACGGAGATTGCGACGACGATGGCGATCCCGGCGAGGCCGAGCGCCCGGATATCGCCGAAGTCGATCAGTGCCGCGAGAGCGACGAAGACGAACGAAAGCACGACGACCGAGAGATCGTCGAGAAAGTCGATCACGTCCTCGTGGTAGGGGAGATCGACGTTTCCAAGTGCGAATCCGGCCATCGCGGCGGCAGCGATACCCGTCTCGCTGGCGATCGTCTCGGCGCCGCCGTAGGCGACGACGATTCCGGCGAGGACGATCAACCGGGCGTGCAGCGGAGCCGCACACGGCCTGGACCGCCCGCGATCGAGGAGCAGCCACACGACGGCGGCGACGATCGCACCGAACGCGAGTCCGACGACCAGTCGCATCGCGAAGTCGCCGACGAGGGCGGCCGGGGTACCGTTGCCCGCGACGAGCACTTCGAAGACGGCGACCACCAGGATCGCCGCGGTGACGTCGTTGATGATTCCCTCTCCCTCGAGGAGGGCCGCAACGTGGTCTCTGACGGTAACGACCTGGAGGATGGGGCCAACCACCGTCGGACCGGTTGCGATCAACAGCGCGCCGACCAGCAGGCCGACCTCGAGACTGGTCTCGAGGAAGACGACGACCGCGGCCGCCGTCCCCAGCCAGGTGATCGCCGCGCCGACGGTAACGAGTCGGGTCAGCGCCGTCGGACTCTCGCGGAGTTTCTCGAGGCGGAGGTGGTAGCCGCCCTCGAAGAGGATGATCGCGACGCTGACGCCAACCATCGCCGAGAGGCCGCCGCCGAACGTTTCCTGTGAGACGATACCGAGCATCTCGGGCCCGATCGCGATCCCTGCGACGATCAAGAAGAGGACGCTCGGAATCCGCAGTCGGTCTGCGAGCACGCGGGAGGCGACGCCAAGTGCGAGCACGAGCGCGATGATCGCAATGAGGCTCACGGCTGGTTGTAGGTTCCCCTATCGGGCGTGTGAGATCGTGGCTCGATACCGAACTGGTACGCCATCACAGTCATCAGTCACTTCCGTCGGCAGCTGGCTGTACGCTCGAGTCCGGCTCCCTGGCCGACTTGAGGACCTGGTAGAGGATCATCGACGCGACGAAAAACGACGAGCCGACGAGCAGGAGGACGCTCACCAGATCGAGTGCGCCCGTTCCCAGCCAGTTTGCGAGTTCCGAAAGCGCGATCCCGGCGCTGGCGAGCACCATCATGATCCCGAAGTAGACGATGACGTCGTCTTCGTCGACTCTCGTCGTCGCGGCCGAACCGATCCGGGCGCCGAGAGCGCTGCCAACCAGCAGCAAGGAGACGACCGTGAGGTCGACGCTGCCAGACATTCCGTAGGTGAACGTGCCGAACGCACCCGAGAACAGCCCAGCGAACAGGCTAGTTCCAACAGCGGCAGTTAGCGGTGTGCCGATCAGGTAGTAGATCGCAGGCATGCGAATGAAGCCCCCACCGACACCGATGAGACCGGAGACGAGACCAACGCTCCCGCCGGCACCGCTGATCGTCCACAGCGACGCTCGGCCGCCGGAGGTCAGAGAGATCATCGGTGGGACGGTGTACGACTGGATTTTCTGGCCAACCGCCGGAATCTCGTCGTCGTCGACGTCCTCTTCGTCGCCCTCGGTGTCGGCGTCCAGATTTGCGGCTCGGCGCAGGAACAGCGCCCCGATCCCCCCCAGCAGGACGACGTACGCGACGCCCGTGACGAGGTTCGCAACGCCGAGCGCCTCGAGGCCGAAGACGAGTCGACTCCCGAGTTCGATCCCGATCGAGAGGACGACGAACAGGATCGCACCGAGTTTGTAGTCGACCTGGCCGACGTCGTAGTGTTTGAGGACGGCAATCACTGAGGTGCCAAAGTAAAACGCCAGCCCGCTGCCGATCGCGACGGAGGCGGGGTAGTCGAGGAGCAACAGCGTCGGCGTGATCAGGAACGAACCGCCCATTCCGAAGAAGCCGAACAGTACTCCGACCATAAAGCCGAAGCTCACGAACAGCATCAGCAGGGCCAGACTGAGTCCGAATAGCTCCATCTATCGTGCGTCGGTGATCGTTTCGATCAGTGGTGTTGCGACTCGTTCGAGAACGCCGTAGCCGGCGTAGAGGGCGACCGCTTGAACGAGGATGACGGCTACGAGCAGCGTCGCCTGTATCGGTGCGGGGAGCGCCACGGATTCGATCATCCCGTCCACCCCTCGTCGACGTCCAGTTTTGTGCAGACCATGGGTTTCTACTCACTCTCATCTACCCGGAGGAGGTGTATAACGCTTTTGGGCCTCGTGTACAATATTACTGCAAGATATGGCACGGATATCCAACGAGAATATCTGTATACGTTATGCAGATATCAGCAGCCACGCGACGGTCCGATTTTCGCCCCATATCCCATCATCCGCGTGATACGTGTCATTCGCGGCACTTTGGAGGTTCTAGTGGCGTATGATGGTAGCGAACGAACCATTGTGATAGATTCAAGCAGCAGTCCCTGAACGGCGGGTGACTAATTATGGAGAACAATCTGGACACTCACCCGACTGAAACTTCGGCTCTCGAGGAGACAGTATATTGGGGAACCCAAACAATATTATATCGGCAGACCCTACGACCGGTATGAAAGCGGTACTCGCAACCGACCTCTCGGCCGCCAGCGAGGCGACCATCGAGAACGAAACCTGTCTCGGGTGCCTCGGCCGAATCGGGATCGACGAGATGCACCTCGTGACGGTCATCCCGTCGAACGTCCACAGAGGGATGCCCGGAATCGACTTCGAAAAGCGACGACGGAAGGCGATTCGAAGCTACGAGCGCGTCATCCAGGCCGCCGGCTTCGACGTCGAGGTACACGTCGTTCGCGGGACACCACACAGGCGGATTCGGGGCATCGCCGAGACGATCGGTGCGAGCCTCACGGTCGTCGGCTCGCGGGGAAAAAGTCCGCTCGAGAACCGCGTCATCGGCTCGACGGCGCGCAACCTCGCGCGGACGACCGAGACGCCGCTGCTCGTCAACCGAGTCGAGCGCGAGGCCGACGATCCGTCCGTCGTCAGACAGCACCTCTTCCAGCGCATGCTGTACGCGACGGACTTCTCCGAGAACGCCGAGCGGGCGTTCGAGGCCTTCTCGTATCTCCGTCACGCGACCCAAGAAGCGACGCTCGTCCACGTCGAGACGCCAAAGGATCCGGGACCGTCGAACAGTGACGAGCCCGAAACACAGCTGTCAACGCTCGCCGATCGGCTCGAAGAGTGGGACATCGAGACGCGAATCGAGGTCCGGCAGGGCGATCCGGCAGACGAAATCCTTGCCGTCGAAGACGCCGTCGACCCGACGACGATCCTCGTCGGCTCGCGCGGTCACAGTCGCCTTCGGAGACTGCTGCTTGGAAGTGTTTCAGAGGATCTCGTCGCGCGAGCGAACGGGAATGTGATGCTCGTGCCACCCGCCTGAGTGGAATCGGATCTTTTCGTGGGGGTTATCAGGCGCTCGGACGGCACACCCGTCCGACGTCGGTTAGCCGATCGTCAGTACGCGATCGGACGCAGTTACAATTTCGAGGAGGTCCGACATCGTCGACATCGGGCAGTACTCACTCTCTTCGCTGTCGCGAATCTCGAGACACGTCCCACACGCCTGCAAATCACCTCCGGCATCGACGAACGCTTCCATCCGGTCACGGACGTCGAACTGCTCGTCTGTGATTTCCTCCGCTTCGACGCCCTCTCCGAGCAAAAACACCGATACCTCGTTTCCATCCTCAAGTGCCGTAATCCCGAGCCGAAGCGCGTTCCAGGCGCGTTCGGGATCCGCCGTTTCGAGTACGATGCTGAGACTACTGATCGAGGAGTCTGCTTCTTCGAGCATGGTTGTGCTATATGTCCCCAATACTATAAACACTCGGTCGCGTTACTGGGAGGTCGAACGAAAGAAATCACGAAACAGCCGACGATCACTCCGTCTGAACCTCGATATCTCCAACCTGCGTCGCTTCGTGGTATGTGCAGATGTACACAGACATCTCCTCAGATGCGACGACTCCCTCAAGCGTCGTCTCCTCGCCTTCCTCGCCGACATCGTCGCTTTCGTAGTCGTCGATAATTTCGCCATCATCGTCTCGAATTTCGAGGTTGTGTGTCACGCCGTCGGCATTGACCCATCTAAAGTCGTATTCGTTCCCCTCGATGAGCGTAATAGTCGGGTTGTCTTCACCGTCGATGAGGGCCGGTTCTAGTCCGGTCCACGCTTCGACACGGCCTTCGAAGTAGAACTCGTCGACAGCCTCCCAGTCGTCGTCGGGTTCGTCAGTTTCTACGTCGTCCTCGTCCGAGACTTCCTCGTCTGTGCCGTTTTCTTCACCAGGACCGCCACACCCTGCAAGTACAGCCATACCCGCTACACCGCTCGCTCCGAGGAGCGCACGACGTGTCATAGTTCTATGCATGGGGTGAACTACCACTAGATGGCTGCTTAAATAGCTATTAGAGGTGAGATAGACTGTCTGACCAGCCGAGCATTCGGCCTACGACACGCATTGCAACGAGAGTCGACAGCAATAACGCAAGTTACGGAACTCAGAGAACCAACCCGCAGGTTCAGGTGGCTCGTCTGTTTGGGTACCCGCACTCGAGGTGGTTTCTCTCACTCGAGTTTCCCGCCCAGAACCTTCGCAGTGGTTAGGATCGGGTCCCAGACGGGACTGAACGGCGGTGCATACGCCAAGTCAGCGTTTTGGAGTTCAGAAACGGTCAGTCCGGCGTGCAGTGCCATCGCGAGCGTATCGATCCGCTTGGCACCTTCACGGCCGACGACGGTACCGCCGAGCACCGCTTCGCTCTCACGATCGGCGACCAGCGTCACCGTGAGCTCCGATCCGTCGGGATAGTAGTGAGCGCGCGATGCGGCCGAGATCGTCACCGAAACGGGATCGAAACCTGCATCGCGGGCGCGTTCCTCGTCGACGATGCCCGTTCGAGCGGCCCCGAGATCGAACGCCTTCACGATCGCGGTCCCCGCAATGTCGCCGACGAGCGTCGGATCACCGGTGACCGTCTGTCCAATCGCACGCCCAGCACGATTTGCAGTTAACGCCAGCGGAACGTGGTCCGGTTCGCCGGTCACGACGTGGCGCGCTTCCGCACAGTCTCCAGCTGCGTAAACGTTCTCGACGTTCGTCCGCCCGTACTCGTCCGTCGCGATCGCCCCCGTTGGACCGCGTTCGATACCGGCCTCGGCAGCGAGTTCGACGTTCGGACTCACACCGACGCCGACGATCGCAATGTCGGCAGCAACGGTTTCGTTTTCGAGTTCGACGCCGTCGACGCGCTCGTCGCCACGGAATCCAGAGACAGTAGTTTCGAGGTGGAGTTCGACCCCGTGCTCGCGAAGGTGGTCCTCGACGACCGACGCGACGGTCTCACCGAACGGCTGCATGACGTGGGGAAGCATTTCGTAGAGGTGCACGTCGGCGCCGCGGGCCGACAGTGCCTCGGCCATCTCGATCCCGACGTACCCGCCGCCGACGATCGCGGCAGTCTCGAGCTCGTATCGCGTGACGAAGTCTTCGATAGCGTCGGCCTCGTCCATATCGTGAATGGTGAAGACGCCGTCGAGTTCCAGCCCGTCGAACGGTGGTTCGATCGCACGCGCACCGGTTGCGATCAGGAGGTCGTCGTACGGTTGTTTGTAGGGTTCGCCGCCGGCGTCGACCGTTACTTCCGCAGCGTCCGGATCGATGGCGACGACTTCTGCACCCGTGCGAAGGTCGATATCTCGCTCGCTCCGGAACTCGTCGGGCGATATGGTGACGAGATCGTTTAGCTCGTCGACCGCTCCCTTCACGTAGTACGGCATCCCGCAGGCTGCGTACGATACCCACTCCCCTTTCTCGAAGACGACGACGTCTCCCTCCGGATTCTCTCGCTTTGCCTTGCTCGCAGCACTCATCCCCGCTGCGTCACCACCGATAACGACGAACGTGTTGCCCATACACGGACAATCGGTCGGGTAGGGCTAAATTAGTTCTCGTAGTTCCCAATACTCTGCAGCCAGACTGTCAGTCATTTCGACACCCACCGTGAGACGGTGGTGATGCAGCCCCATCGGTACGAACGACGAGGTATCCACTGACGAGAAAGACGACGCCGGACAGCAAGAATCCGACGTCCCAGAGGAGTGCCCCACCGGGCCCGTCGGGGAGGTCGGCGTCCGGGACGAACGCCGTCACGCGAAAGCGTCGATAGCTTATATTGCTTTTATTGCACAATACTCAAATACTCGCGGTGCGTAGTACTATCGATGACTGACACGGGACACGAAGCGACGGACGGTAGAGGAAACACACCGCAGACACCGATCCAGGTGGAGGAGCCGGACGAGTACGACCAGCTGCTCGAGGCCGACGATCTCGTGCTCCTCGAGTTCGTCACGTCGGGCTGTGGTATCTGTGCATCCATGGAGCCCGTACTCGGTGTAGTGGCACGCAGTGCCCCGGGTGCGGTGGCGACGGTAAACGCCGGCCTCGTGCCGGAACTCGCAGATGAGTACGGCGTGCGACGCGTCCCGACGCTCGTCGTGCTGAAAGACGGCAAGGAAGTCGATCGGCTGGACGACGGCTTCCAGTCCGCAGACACGCTCGTCGACGTCCTCGAAACGCACGCTGAAACTGCGAAATAGCTCGGCACGACCGCCCCGGTGAGCGGAGTCAGTTCGGATTCGTCCAGGTCGATTTTCGTCAGTTATCGGTTTCTCGGGGCTGACGTCCTCGCGGACGGTCTGAGGACATGTCGAGTCGTCGGCCGGGTGCAAGGTGGCCGACGACATACGATCGCCACGTCGCTTCCGAACGTGCCGAAAGAGTGCGCGAGTTCGCCGCGATGTAGCCGCCGATCACGGGAAAATCGAACGCTTCGTCGGCCGATTCCATACAGAACGCTGCGGCTGCCAGCGCCGGTAAACTCACACGCCCTCGTTCCCAGTCACCGATCGGTTCAGACCCGGTGCACCATCGGGATCACGTGCGCCGACTGCGGGAAGCGTCATCGAAATCGTCGTCCCAGCGTCGGGCTCGGAATCGACCCAGATATCGCCGCCGTGGCGCTCGACGATTCGTTTGCACAATGCCAAGCCGATGCCGGTCCCAGCGTGTTCCTCCTGCGTGTGAAGTCGTTGAAACACTTCGAAAACCCGATCTTGTTCTGCCGGATCGATGCCGATCCCGTTATCGCTGACAGCGATGACCCAGTCGTCGCTGTCGATCTCTACAGTGTCATCAGGTCGTCCAGAGGCGCGTGGCGTCTCACCTCGCTCGACATCAATCTCGATTCGCGGCGGCACATCCTCGGTGTCGCTGTACTCGATCGCATTCGCGAGCAGATTCTGAAACAGTTGCCGCAACTGTCTCGCATCGCCTTCGACGCGCGGCAGTTCAGAATACTCGATCTGGGCCTTGGACTCCTCAATGCGTAAGCCGAGGTCGTTGCGGACGTCGTCGAGCACCGTTTCGAGGGAGACGGGTTCGAACGGTTTCCCCTGCGTGTCCACGCGCGAGTACTGGAGCAAGCCGTCGATCATCTCCGTCATCCGTTTCGAACCGTCGATCGCGTATTCGAGGAACTCCGTGGCGTCCTCGTCGAGGGCGTCGCCGTGGTGGTCGTCGATCAGTTGCAGATAGCTCGACACCATCCGGAGGGGCTCCTGGAGGTCGTGGCTGGCGGCGTAGGCGAACTGTTCGAGTCGGTCGTTCGATTCCTCGAGGCGTGCCTGCATCCGTTTGAGCTGTCGATTTCGTCGCTCGAGTTCGAGTTCGCGGGTCTTCGCACGCGCGTTAGAGGTCCCAACGGCGAACCCGGCGACGCCGGCGAATCCGGTGAGAATCGGCAACGATCGCTGGGGTTCGGAGATGCCGATGTCGGGCTGGACGTGATAGAGCGTGAGAATGGCGAGCATTACGCCGATTCCGGCGAGCGTGCGACCGAAGATATCGCGATAGAACTGCGGCGCGATGTCGGTCCGGGGAAGATGGTACCCGCCCGCGAAGAGGACGATACCGGGGCCGCTGATAAAGACGAACGTCACGAGGACGGAAACGAGCGACTCATCGTGCGACGTCGGAAGGATCCCGGTTACGATCGCAATGAGAAGGTAAAATGCACCGAGCGCACAAACGAGGTGTCTCCCGCCCATCGAAACGGGGAACTGCACCATTATTGATGATTGTTGGAGAGGGAGTAGAATAACGGTTTTGAATGGTGGGAGTGAGTCGACCGACCAACGGACGACTCGGACGCCACGTCAAACAATACGTTACCGGCGGGCAACGACTGCCAGCGTCTCCGGACGGTCGTGAACACGCTCGACGACGAATTCCGCGTCCTCGATCTGAGCCACGACCTCGCCGACGCCGAAGCGTTCGTCGACGTCGGGGCCGTCCTCACCCGTCCCGTCGGCCGACCAGTCGACGGTCACGAGGCGTCCGTCTGGCCGAATAACGCGGGCGAGTTCCGCCATCGTTTCCTCGTCGGCGTACTCGTGATGGGTCATCGTCGAGAAGGCCCCGTCCAGCTCGTCGTCTGCGAAGGGGAGCGCGTCGACACCGGCCGTGACCAGTTCGACGCCCGCCGCGACCCCGACCTCGCGGTGGTACTCGTGCATCTCTTCCTGTACGTCGACCGCGTACACCGTGTCGACGAACGGCGCGACGTCTCTCGAATAGAACCCCGTCCCCGATCCCAGGTCTGCGACAACGTCCCCGGTGTCGAGCGCGAGCATTTCGAGCAACTCTTCGCGCGAGCAGAACCGGTAGCGAGACGGATCCTCGAGCGCGTCAGCGCGCTCGACAGGAAACGTATGAAATCCCATGTAGCCATCTTTGGGCGGTAGTCACAAGAGTGCACGCATTTGCACTCGGGCGAGACGATCGTGTCCCCGCGTCCTCATCCGTCGAACCGGAGCAGGCGAAGACCGATCAGGCTGACGAGGACGGTCGATCCTTCGTGGCCGACCACGGCGACCGGGAGCGGGATTCCCGCGGTGAGGATCGCGACGATCATGATCGCGATGGCGCCGAACGCGATGGCGAAGTTGATGTACAGCGTGCGTCGCGTCTCCTTGCTGAGCGCGAACGCGTAGGGAAGCCGATCGAGTTTGTCCGACATGAGCACGATATCGGCCGTCTCGAGCGCGACGTCGGTTCCGGCCCCGCCCATGCCGACGCTAATATCGGCCGTCGCGAGTGCGGGGGCATCGTTGACGCCGTCGCCGACCATCGCGACGGCCTCGTGGCGCTCCTGGAGCGCCTCGATGTGTTCGACTTTCTCTTCGGGGAGGAGTTCTGCGTACACCTCGTCGATCCCGAGTTCCTCGGCGATGTACTGAGCCACCCGTTCGTTGTCACCCGTCAGCATGACGATCTGTTCGACGCCGCGTTCGCGGAGGTTTGCGATCATCTCGGCCGCGTCGGGCCGGATCGTGTCGGTGAACGCCAGCCACCCGAGGACGCGTAGGCCATCGGCAGTCTCGCTGACGACGAGGACGCTGGTCTTCCCGTTGGCCTCGAGGTCGCGGACGGCGTCGAGGCCGATTTCGCGGCCGTCGATCAGCCGATCGCCGAGGACAGTTTCGACGTACCGTGGGTTGCCGATGTGGATCGTCTGACCGTCGACGGTCGCGTGGACACCCTTGCCGACGACCGCCTCGAAGTCGCTGGCGTCGGGGACTTCGAGGTCGCGCTCTCGGGCTGCTTCAACGGTCGCCTCGGCGAGGTGGTGTTCCGACCGACCCTGGACGGCCGCCGCGATCGAGAGCAGCCGATCGTCGGCCAGCGAGTTGTGCTCGAGGGCGGTGTCTGCGAGCAGGTCGCCGCCGACCGCACCGCCGTCGGTGGATAGGGCGTCCTCGCGAGCGCGGACGTCGGTCAACCGCGTGTTGCCTTCGGTCAACGTCCCTGTCTTGTCGAAGGCGATGGCGTCGACGTTCCCCGCCGTCTCGATGTGTTCGCCTCCTTTGAACAGGACGCCCTGTCGGCCGCCGGCCGAAATCGCGGAGAGGACGGCCGCCGGCGTCGAGATTATGACCGCACAGGGGGAGGCGGCGACCATGAGCGTCATCGCTCGGTAGAAGGTCGGCTCGAACGCGTGATTGAGTAGCCAGAGCGGCAGCGCGATCGCGATCGCCGTCATCGCGAAGACCCCCAGCACGTAGGGTTGCTCGAAGCGATCGATGAGTTGCTGGGTCGGCGCGCGCTTTTCCTGGGCCTTTTCGACCATCTGAATGAGGCGTGAGATCGCCGACTCCGTGGCCTCCCGCGTGACCCGTACCTCGAGACTGCCCGTCTCGTTGATCGTCCCGCTGAACACCTCGTCTCCGGGTTCTTTCGTCACCGGAACGGACTCGCCGGTGAGCGATGACTGATCGACCGTACTCTCGCCGGACTCGACGACGCCGTCGAGGGGCAGTCGTTCCCCGGGTCGAACGACGAACACGTCGCCGATCGCGACATCGTCGATCGGCGTCGTCGTTTCCGTCCCGTCGCGGAGGATCTGTGCCGACTCCGGACGCATCTCGACCAGCGACTTGATGGCGGTTCGCGAGCGCCCGATCGCGTACTCTTCGAGAACGCCCGACAGCGAGAACAGGAACAGCAACATCGCGCCCTCGAACGGGGCGCCGATGTAGAGTGCGCCGAGTGCGGCGACGATCATCAGGAGGTCGATCTCCACTTCCGGCACCTGAATCGCTGCGATACTCGCTTTGAGCCCGTACCAGCCGCCAAAGACGTAGGCGATCGCGTAACTGGCCCAGACGACCGACGAGGGTGCGCCGAACCAGCTGCCGAGGAGTCCGCTCGTCATCCCGAGAAACGTCAGGACGACGAACACCGCTTGCCGTCGAACCCCCAGCCGGTCCGTCAGAGCCGCCGACTGGTCGGCAAGCGACGTAGAACTCGATGACGCCTCCATACGAATCGTTGGGAACCGTCGTGCATAAGCGTTCACGTGGGTTGACGGACGTGGAAATTTGCCCGAGATGAGGACGTGCGGTTCGTGGTGGTCGAGAGGGGAGGAAAGCGGTCAGTCGGCGCCTGCGGGGGACGTTCCCGACGCTGCGCGGTGGCTGCGCCAGACACCCTGGAGGTACGCGCCGACGAACATGCCGACGAGTGCCCACAGGATCGTGACGTTGCCGACGCCCAGGCTGGCGTAGGCTGCACCGGGACAGATTCCCGACAGGCCCCAGCCGACGCCGAAGATTGCGCCGCCGATCAGGACGTTGCGATCGAACGACTTCAGCCGTCGGCCGTAGGTGTCGCCCGTCAGCGGCGCGCGGTCGAACAGTCGGGGCACCAGTGCGAAGGCGATGCCGGTGACGACCGCCGCGCCGCCCATCACGAACAACAGCCCGAAGTCCTCGAACTGCAGGAAGTTTAACACGACCTCGGGGCGGGCCATGTGGCTAAAGCCGAGGCCGAACCCGAAGATCAGGCCGCCGACGAAGATTAGCGGTATGAACAGGGGATGTCTTTGCTGGCTCATACTATGGAGTCACCCCCAGCGCCATCACGACCTGGGCCGTGCCGATCGCGACGAGCAGGAACGTGATCACGCCGACGATAGACGTCTTCGATGCCGAGCCGACGCCACAGACGCCGTGGCCCGACGTACACCCCTTCCCGATTCGGGTGCCAATTCCGACCAGGATCCCGCCGAGGAATAGCCGCCACGGCTGGACCTCGGTGAGCCAGAGCGTGATCCCGCCGACCTCGTACAACTCGCCGGTTGCCCCGGACTCGTAGAGGCCAGTCGAGACCAGTCCCGACTGGACGGTCAGGGCGTAGACGAACGCGCCCCCGATGATCCCGAGCGTGAAGACGACGCGCCAGTCGCGCGAACTGACGTACTGCTGGAACCGCGACTGGTCCGACACGTACGACAGCGTCGACTCGAGGAACGTACTCGCTCCGGCTGGAATGCCGGTGCCGAGGTAGATGACGACAGCACCGAGACCGACGAGCAGTCCGCCAACGGCGTACCGGCTAATCCCAACAGGGAACAGCGTCTCGTACAGCGCCGGCGCGAAGAGTTCAGATACCATTCGGCTGGTGGAAGATTGTGTTAGTCACCGGCCAGCGATTCCTGGCTGGCGGCGCAGTTGTTCGGACCGAGTTCGAGTTCGAACGCCTCCTCGTCGTCAGCAGCCTGCTGGCCGAGATTGGTGGCGATGATGTCCTCGTAGTTGGCTGGTCGTGGTGGCATGTCCGCGAGGATCACCTCGACGAAGTCGGCTTCGTCCATCGTCAGGGCAGCCATATCCGCTTCGAGCTGGCCGATCGGTGCCGTGTAGGTGCCGTCGTCGGCTGGCACGGCCGAGTCGCTGAAGTGGGCGCCGCCGACGAGCGTGTCGTCGGGCAGCGAGAGCACGCGCTCTTGCAGTGACTCGTAGAGCTGTTTCGCAGCGTCCTCAGCGCCCTCGTCACCCTCCTCCAGATCGGGGCGGGCGACGCTCTCGACGAACAGCCCGTCGCCGGTCGCGAGCAGTTCGCCGTCGATCAGGTACGAGGTCATCCCGGACGTGTGACCGGGCGTGGAGACGGTCTCGATGGTGGCGTCACCGACCTGGAACTCGTCGCCGTCGTCGGCCACCGTTAGATCGTCGGCGTAGGTGACGCCGCGGTCAACGGCCGCTGCAGGGATGACGCCTTCGACGCCTTCCTCGGAGAGGGTTCGAACACCCGAGATGTGGTCTGCGTGGATGTGCGTGTCGATCGCGTATTTCAGGTCGACGTCGAGTTCGGCGGCGTCTGCGAGATAGCGGTCAGTGAACGCCCGAAGCGGGTCGATCACGGCCGCTTCGTCACCGTCGTGGACGAAGTACCCGAGACACCCCGAGGACGGGCGCTGATACTGGATGAGTGAGCCCGCGCCGTCGTAGTCCTCGACCTCGACGGCTTCGTAGATGCGCGCCCAGCCGTTCATCCCATCTTCGAGGTGGTTCACGTCGTAACCCTGTTCTTTGAGCGATCCGGCGACGAACTCGCTGGCGCCACCTTTCGCACAGAGGACCGTGACTTCTTCGTCGTCCGGAATCTGTGCAAGAACATCCTCGTCGATCTCCTCGTCTAAGAACTCGAAGTACGGCACGTTGATCGACTCGACGGTCTCGCCGTCGACTCGCCACTCCTCGTAGTCTGACTCCATCCGCGCGTCGAGCAGCACGACATCCTCTCCTGCGTCGATTCGTCCTTTCATCTCGGCCGGCGTCACCGATTCGATTTCGACATCCGGCGTTGGAAAGTTCATCTCGTCCATGTTGTACATTGCTCAGTACCGGCTCTGTCCCCTTAAACATTTGCATGGTATTTCCCCAACCACACAATATAGATAACGAGGTGGAAAGGATAAAACGCCCCCAGAGCATGTTTGAGTGTGTTCGAGCAGGTGTGGAGATTTCTGGCGAGACGCAGGTGTTCGCATACAGTGCAATAATCGATATCCTTTTATGCCAGCACCCGATATTGTGTGATAGCTCCAATACAGAGCACAGAGATAACCTATGAGTTCGGAATACGACACCGCGGAGACCCTCGACGTGAAAGGACAGTCCTGCCCAATGCCCATCATCAAGACCAAGCAGGCAGTCGATGAGCTCGACGCCGGCGAGGTGCTCGAAGTCGTGGCGACCGATTCGGGCAGTATGAGCGACATTCAGGGCTGGGCGGACGGTACCAGTGGAGTCGAACTCCTCGATCAGGTCGAGGGCGACGACCGCTACACCCACTACGTCAAGAAGACGGCGTAACATGAGCACGGACAACCAACCAGCGTCGGCCGACGACGCTACCGCTGACGCCGATTCCGATCCCACCCCCGACGTCGACGCCGCAGAGTTGCACGCACTGCGCGAGCGCGTCGACGAACTCGAGCAGACAGTTATAGACAGCGACGCAGGTTCGGATGAGAAGAAGATGACCATCGTCGCCACGCAGGGGAGCTTTGACATGGCGTATCCCCCGCTAATCCTCGGGAGCACGGCCGCCGCCTTCGGCTGGGATGTCGTCGTCTTCCACACGTTCTGGGGACTCGACATTCTCCACGAGGAGAAATCGAAGAACCTCAAGCTCTCTGCCGTTGGCAACCCGAATATGCCGGTCCCGAACGCCCTCGCCGCGATTCCCGGCATGGACCGGATGGCCACGCGAATGATGGAAAAGAAAATCGACGAGAATGGGACGGCGACGATCGAGGAACTGATCGATCTCTCGCTCGAACAGGGCGTCGATCTGCAGGCCTGCCAGATGACGATCGAGTTGATGGACTACGACGAAGATGACTTCTACGACGGTGTGACGACGGGCGTCGGTGCGGCAACCGCACTCCAGCATATGGCAGACTCCGATGTGCAGCTTCTAGTGTAACCATGACTGAATCCAACGAGAAGTGGATGACAGGCGAGATATGTGCGACGCCGAGCCTCCGCGTCGTTCACCGAGTCGCTGCCGCGGAGGGTGTCGATCCAACTGCACTCGACCCGCCACTCTACGAAGCCGTCGATCCGGCCGCACTCGATCAGCTGTACGAGACGGCTACCGACGGCGACTGCACCTGTCCTAGCCGCGTGTCGTTTCGCTTTCACGGCTATGACGTGACGGTCGAGTCTAACGGCCGAGTCAAACTCGATTAAGTAACCTTCGTATAGCCGAGAACGTCGGCATCGGTTCCCGTTCTGTCAGTCGCCAATACACACAACAGACAGCTCTTGAGACGTTGTCAAGCCTCACACCCGAATCAGTACCTTCACCGCATCGCGCTCGTCCATCGCGCGGTAACCCTCGGGCGTCTCCTCGAGGGAGACCGTCTTCGTAAACACCGGTGCTGGGTCGAGCGTCCCCTGGAGGACGTCGGCCATCAGCTCCTCGATGTAGGCCCGAACTGGCGCGACGCCGCCCCGGAGGGCGACGTTCTTGCCGAAGGCGGTTCCGAGGAAGGACGCCTCCGAGACGCCGTGGGGGACGCCGACGTAGCCGACGGTCCCACCCGGACGGGCCACCTCGAAGGCCGTCTCCATCGAGGACTCGGCGCCGACGCACTCTAAGACGTGGTTCGCGCCGCCGTAGGTCAGCTCACGGGCGCGTTCGACGGCTTCCTCGCCACGGGCACTGACGGTCTCGGTCGCACCGAACTCGCGGGCGATCTCGAGGCGGTCCTCGTGGTGGCCCATCGCGACGATCCGCTCGGCGCCGAGCCGGCGGGCGGCGAGGACACCACAGAGCCCGACGGCGCCGTCGCCGACGACGACCGCGGTGTCGCCGGCGGAGACGCCGGCGCTCGTAGCGGCGTGGTGGCCGGTACAGAGCACGTCAGTCAGCGGAAGCAGCGACTCGAGGACGTCCTCGTCGTCCGCATACCTGTCGGGGACGCGGACGAGGGTACCGTCGGCGTGGGGCGCACGGACCTTCTCGCCCTGCGCGCCGTCGTCCGTACCGGCCCAGCCGCCACCGTTCGCACAGGAGGTATGCAGCCCCTTCCGACAGAACTCGCAGGAGCCACAGCTGATCGAGAAGGGAGCGAGCACGCGATCACCGGGCTGAACGCTGGTAACGTCCTCGCCGACGTCCTCGACGATCCCCATCGGTTCGTGGCCGACCCGCGAGCCGGGCTCGTACTCGCGCTGGCCGCGGTAGAACCAGAGGTCAGAGCCACAGACGGCAGTGTGGGTGATCCGGACGACGGCGTCCGTCGACTCCTCGATCTCTGGGTCGGGAACCTCCTCGATCCGAACGTCTCGCTCGCCGTGGAAGACGGCTGCTTGCATACGTGATCGTCCGGCGGATCGGACAAAAGCGATGCGCTCCCGGCGATCGGGCGGGCGAGTCGTGCGGTCCAGACCGACGCCCGTCCAAACTGACGCCACGCTCTTGTACGAGCCCGTCGTCACACGATCGCATGGCCACGCTCGACGACCCCCTCGAGATCGGCGGCTGTGAGATTCCCAACCGCCTCTACCGCGCCCCGCTGCTCGAGTGCGCAGGCAACGGCCCGGACGCCGTCGATACGCTGATCGCGGACCTCGAACCAGCCGCAGAGTCGGGCGTCGGGCTGCTCTTCCAGGGCGCGACGATCGTCCGCGGCGAGGGGGGCTGCGCTGCGCCGGGGATGACCCGCGTCCACGATCCCGCGTTCGTCTCGCGGCTCTCGCGGCTCACCGACCGGGTCCACGACCACGGCGGGAAGATCTTCCTCCAACTCGAGCACGGCGGCCTCCGGAGCATGGAGACCTGGCACGCAGAACACCGGCAGGCGCGTCCGGACCTGCAGCAACTCGCGGTCTCGCGGCCGCCGTGGCAGCTGCGCCTGCTGGATCGGCTCGGCGCCCTCGACTACGACCCGCACGTCCTCTCGACGGCAGAGGTGTACGAGCTCGCAGCCGATTTCGGCCGGTCGGCGGCGTACGCGGTCGAGGCGGGCTACGACGGGATCCACATCTCGGGGGCGAATATGGGGATCGTCCAGCAGTTCCTCTCGCCGTTTTACAACCGGCGCGAGGACGAGTTCGGCGGCTCGCCGGAGGCCCGCCTCGCGTTCCTCGCGGTCGTCCACGACGAGATTAGGGATCGCGCGGGTGACGTCCCACTGGTGACGAAGGTGCCCGCAGAGACCCCGGCACCGCCGGCACCACTCGTCAGCCGAAAGCTCTCGCTTGCAGACGGCGTCGAGATCGCCCGGCGCTGCGAGCAGATCGGCTACGACGCCGTGGTGCCGGTGCAGGCGTCGGTCGTCTGGGACATGAGCATCGTCCGTGGCGAGTACCCGAAGCGGGCCTGGGAAAACGAGGCGCTACAGGAGGGGTACGACGCCGCCTTCGGCGGGCCCGTGCGGCGCCGGCTCGTGGCCGCGGGAAACCGACTGGAGGCGCTGCAGTATGATTTCGAACCCGCCTGGAACGAGGGCTTTTGCCGGCGGGTGCGCGAGCACGTCTCAATTCCCGTCCTCGCAGAGGGCGGAATCCGCGAACGCGGCGAGATGGACCGCCTGCTCGGCGCAGACAGCGGAGCGACGGGAGCCGCCGAGCCGGCTTGCGAGATGGTCGGGATGGCCCGGCCGTTCTACGCCGAGCCGCGATTGGGAGCGCGGCTGCTGGAAAGCGACACGACTGACTGCGACCCGTCGGGAGACGACCGTCCGGCACCGGATCGGCGCGTCCTCTGTGAGAGCTGCAACAACTGCACCGTCCCGCAGGCGGCTGGCGCACCCGGCATCTGCCGGACGCCGAGCGTCCTGAGACGGCGCGGAGAGTTAGAGCGAGAAGGAGCCTACGAGTAGGGCTGCGGCGGTGGGAGGGCGTTCACACAGCGGTGACGCTATCGCCCAACTCGGCGAGTGATCCCTCGCGTCTGTCGGTGGGTTCGTGAACCACCAGCACTGATTCGGGGGTGAGGTCGGGAAATCGAATCGTGGCCTCGTAGCTACCGTCGTCGCCGATGGCCGCGATCTCGTAGTTATCTCCCGAAGCGGTCGAAATCTGGACGTACTCGCCTGCGTGTTCGGGATCTGCGGTCCCGGTGATCGTGTACGATTCAGTTGCCGCGTCCGGATCGTTGCTCGCGACCGGATAGTTGGCATCCTCCCACGCCAGGTACCCCTCGTCGAGCGCGTAGACGTCCTCGAACCCCTCCGAGAGGAGCGCCGAGGCCCGTTGGACCGCGAGCGAGTGCGGACAGTCACAGTAGGTGACGATCCGGACGTCGCGATCCCAGTCGTCGGTCGGATCGGCCTCCTCGTCGCCGAACGGAGAGCTCAGTACGGCCCCGGGCACGTGACTGGCGTCGTACTGATTCTGGCCCCGAGTGTCGACGAAGCGGGCGTCATCCGCGTCCCACCACCCGTAGACGTCCTCCAAGGGAGCGAGCGGGACCGTCTCGCCCTCGAAGGAATCGGTTGGGTAGTCGTCGCCGCTCAGGACATCCGTACAGCCCGCCGTCAGTGAGAGCGCCGCAGCGCCGACGGAACCGAGGAGGCGACGACGATCCATAGACACGTTGAGGGCCGGATTTTGCATAGGTGTTGTGGTGCGTCTCAGACCCCTTCGTTTCGGGTGGAAAGTCGGAGATGTGGCTGGAGTGTTGGTCGAAATGAAATGTGAGAAGTAGTCCATCCTGGATTCGAACCAGGGTCGAAGCCCCCAGAAGGCTTCAGGATTGGCCGCTACCCTAATGGACTGCAGTCGAATCGAGGGGGGTCGGCAACTAAACCTTATCGCTTTTCGACGGCCGCAATCGTTCGTAGTGTTCTTTCCGGTGGCAGTTCGCACAGAGTATAGTGCACTTCTGGATTTCAGCGTCGATTCGATCTTTCGAATAACCGTAGGAGAGCATCTTTCCGACGGCCATCTCCTTTTCGTCTTCGTTGGTGTGGTGAAAATCGAGACATCGTGGATCATCTTCGCTACACCGAGAACAGCCCCGTTCTCGTTTGTATGCATAGACCCGTGCTCGGTGGTGCGCTCGCCGCCGCAGTGATCGCTCTGTATTCCACTCGGCGTTCCGATAGTGCCACCGCTGGTCGACGGTGAGTTCCTCCCACGACACGTCGTCGGGAAGGTCGACGTCGTCCGGTTTGGGTTCGACACGGGACCCCCTCGAATACGAGGTCTCCAGTCCCGCCCTCTCTTTCGCTGCGTTCCAGCCGCCACACGTCCGGATGATCGTCGCCGAGGCTGGTTTGAGTCCAAGTGTCTCATACTGGGCTTTCGTCGGCGACCCGCCGAGTTCGTCGGCGGCTCGTTGGAGCGCGTCGAGACACTCTTTCTCAGCGGTCACGCCGTTGTTGGCTGCGTCATCCGATATAAACGTAGAGACTGAAGCGATCCGACAGCGCTCGACCGTGAACCGACACGCCTTTTCCCGCGAGTTGCGCAGGCTCGAGTATGTCAACGTACGTCGGCCGCTTCGTCGTCGTCGGCCCCGATGTCGGCGCCTACCGCGTCTCGTCGCGATCGTTTCCGAACCGAGAGATTAGCGCCCGCGAGGACGCGCTCACCGTCGGCCCCACTGCAGACGCCCCGGAGACGGACAACCCCTACGTCTCGTACAACTGTCTGCGAGTGGTCGAGACGCCCGCAGGCGAGGCCGCCGCGTTCGGCAACGGCTCACACGTCGATCCGATCGCGGAGAAGCTCGAGCTGGGCTATCCGGCGCGGGACGCGCTGGCGACGAGCCTGCTCGCACTCGACTACGAGAAAGACGATTACGACACGCCCCGCATCGCGGCGACGATCGGCGACGGCGGCGAGGCGCTGATCGGAACCGTTCGGAAGGACGCCCTGCTCGTCGAGACGGTCGACGAGCCGACGCTGGTCGCGACCTACGAAGCCGATTCGCCGGACGCATTCGATCTCGCAGCCGAGGACGCCGACTCGGCTGCACGCGAAGTCTACGGCGCCGACTTCGACCACGCAGTCTGTGCAGCAGGCGTCTCCCGGACCGCAGACGGGTTCGAGACGGCGATTCACAACGGTTCGAACTGAGTTTGCATAGCCAGTGGTCGCATACTCGAGCGCGACCAGATACATACGGCTCGCGAACGTAGCCACCGCCGAACCGATGCGAGTCGGACTCATCTCCGATATTCACGGTAACCTGCCGGCACTGGAGGCCGTCCTCTCGGATATGCCCGCCGTCGACGCGCTAGTCTGTGCCGGCGACGTCGTCGGCTACAACCCCTGGCCTGCAGAGTGCGTCGACAAGCTCCGCGAGCGGGACGTGCCGACGGTGCTGGGCAACCACGACGCCGCCGTCGCCGACGGTTCGGCGTTCCGGTTCAACGGCATGGCCCGCGCAGGACTCGAGTACGCACAGCGAGTGCTGGAGGAGCAACAGCGGCGCTGGCTGGCCGAACTGCCGGCCGAGCGCCGCGAGTTCGACGGCCGGATGAAGCTCGTCCACGGCCACCCCGACGATCCCGATCGGTACACCCGGTACACTCGCCCGGAGGCGTTCTCGGCACGGCTACTCGACGACGAGGACGTACTCGTGCTCGGGCACACTCACGTTCAACACGCCGAAAAATACGCCGAGGGGATCGTCGTCAATCCGGGAAGCGTCGGTCAGCCCCGAGACGGCGATCCGCGCGCGGCCTACGCGGTCGTCGATCTCGCGGCGATGACCGTCGAGACCCACCGCGTCGAGTACGACGTTGGGGCGGTTCAAGAGGCGGTTGCGGAGGCCGACCTCCCAGCACGAATCGGCAGCCGACTCGCCAGGGGAGCGTAGTTGCGATCGGTGGCGACGGTGAAGAGCCAGAATCGAACCTTTTAGGCGCCGAGATTTGGTAGTTCCAGCTATGGAAGCCGTCGGCTGCGCCGCGCGTATCGAGTGGGAGCGATCACACCGCGCCGGAGGCCGGTGTCACGTCCGGCGCGCTGGCTCGGTCAGTCCGTGGCGTCGGCAGCGCCTCGCCCACTGTGGAGGCTCGGTCGAGTAATGCTTCGGCGACTGCGTGAGGACACACGGGCGATGTGCGAGCGCGACCCCGCCGCGAATCGGTGTCTCGAGGTCGCACTCACCTATCCGGGCGTCCACGCGGTCTGGGGCCACCGGATCGCCCACCAGCTCTGGAACGCGGGGTTCTCGCTGCTCGCCCGGGTGGTATCGCACCTGGTTCGACTGCTGACCGGCGTCGAGATCCACCCGGCAGCGACGGTCGGTCGTCGCGTGACCATCGACCACGGAATGGGTGTGGTAGTCGGTGAGACGGCCGAAATCGGCGACGACGTCCACATGTACCACGGCGTAACGCTGGGTGGAGAGCGCAACGAGCCGGTCAAGCGCCACCCGACGGTCGAAGCTGGCGTTCGTCTCGGCGCAAACGCGACGCTGATCGGAGATATCACGGTCGGCGAGGACGCGACGGTCGGAGCCGGCTCCGTCGTCATCGAGGACGTCCCAGCGGAGACGACGGTCGTGGGCGTGCCGGCCGAGCCTGCCGATTGACGACCGCCGGCGGCCGTTACATTCTGGCACTACTGATCTTCGTCTACGGTTTCATCCGTCCCCGGCGGAGCGCCCTCACCGGGAACGCCGTCCCCCGTCGCGACGGCGTCAGGGGACTGCTCGACGTCGGACTCGGTCACCGCAGCGTCGGAATCGGAGACGTGACCGAGCTCTAGCCAGAGTTTCGCCGTGCAGTCTCCCTGTGCCTCCTTCGAATCGTGTGCTGACACCTGGCCGAGAGAGGCGTTGCATCGACCGTGCTTGGCGACGTTCATCAGTGTGGCCGGCGAGCCACACGCGGGACAGTCGGTGTAGTAGCCACCGTCTTCGTTCTCGTGCCAGGCATCGGCGCCGAGTTCGGTGTACGCTGCGTCCTCGTTCCGTCGAGAGCCGTCACTCATACACACACTGTGAGCACGAAGGTGAGTAACGACCGGCCCGGAACCTGCAACCCCGCGACTCGCATCAGCGTGAAACCCCGCGACTCACACCAGCGGTTGGACCAGCGCTTCGCCCGCCGCGAGCAGCTCCGCAACGCGCTCGTCGCTCTCGCCCTCGGCGTAGACGCGAAGGACAGGCTCGGTGCCGCTAGGACGGACGAGCAGCCAGGAGCCGTCCGCGAGCAGGAGTTTGAAACCGTCGGCCGTGTTGACGTCTACGACGCTGACTCCGGCGACTGACTCCGGAATTTCGTCGGCGAGGGCATCGAGGACCGCGTCCTTCCGGTCGTCGGGACAGTCGACGCTCACCTTGTTCTGAACGACGGTGCCGTGGGCCTCGAGCAGTCGGTCGACGCGGTCGTCGAGGGGCTCCTCGGCGTGCATCGCCGTCGCGAGCAGCGCCAGCAAGACGCCGTCTTTCTCGCGGACGTGACCCCGAACGGTGAAGCCACCGGACTCCTCGCCGCCGACGAGGGCGTCGTGGTCGGCCATCGCAGCCGCGACCCACTTGAAGCCGACGGGCACCTCGTGGACCGTCTCGCCGTGAGCCTCGGCGACGCGGTCGATCAGGTAGGTCGTCGAGACGGTACGAACGGCGGCGCCCGAATCGTCTTCGAGCAGGTAGTCGTAGAGGGCGGCGAAAAATCGGTTCTCGTCGAGGTAGCCCCGCTTCGGGGTGACGACGGCGAGACGGTCGGCGTCGCCGTCGTTGGCGATACCGAGCGTCGGATCGGTCGTCTCGTCGGTGACGCGCTCGATAAGCGACGTGAGGTTGTCCGAGGCCGGTTCGGGCGCGCCGCCGCCGAACTCGGGGTCGCGCTCACAGCGCAGACACTCGACTGCGACGCCGGCGCGTTCGAGCAGGGCGTCGGTCGTCCCGCGCCCGCTGCCGTGCATCGCGTCGTAGGCGACTGTCACGTCACCGTCGAGTGCCCGGGTTCCGGTGATCGACGCCAGTCGATCGAGGGCCGCTTCGGCGTGGCTCTCGACGAAGTCGACTTCGCGAACGGTGCCGTGTTCCTCGGGTGGGAGGGAGTCGGGTTCTGCGAGATTGTCCGCGACAGCGTCCATCACCGACGGAAGCGCTGGCGCGCCGTCCTCGGGGATGAACTTGATCCCGTTGTACGCCGGCGGGTTGTGAGAGGCGGTGACGACGAGTGCACCGGAGAGGCCCCGGTCGACGATCGCGTGAGCAAACAGCGGCGTCGGCCGATCACGCGTCGAGAGACGGACGTCGAAGCCGTTTGCACAGAGGACCCGGGAGAGGTCCTCCGCGAAGCCCCGAGAGGTCTCTCTGGCGTCGTAACCGACCGCGACAGGGGCAGAAAGCCCCTCCTCGCGGAGGTACGAGGCTACCGCCTGTCCGACCATTCGCACCCGCGGTTGGGTAAACTCCGCCAGGCGAGCCCGCCAGCCATCGGTTCCAAACGAAATCGGCGCCATACCCCCATCTCTACGGCCGGCGCGAAAAAAGCGGCGGCAGTGACACGAGAGCGACGGCGCCACCAGGGGTAGAACGGTCGTCGACTCCGGCTCAGCCGCCTCCGACGAGGCGCTCTTTGGCCGGCCGCGAGAGCTGCTTAATCTCGTACTCGCGGCTCATCGCCGCCGACTTCGTCTCGTAGCGTTCGTGGTAGACCAGTTCGACTGGGGTTCGACCCCGTGTGTACTTCGCTCCCGTCCCCGCGTTGTGCTCGGAAACGCGCCGCTCGAGATCGGTCGTGTAGCCGGTGTAGAGCGTGTCGTCGGCACACGAGAGAACGTACACGACGTGGTGAGCCATACGAACTCGTCCGCCGAGACGGTCGAAAAGCTATCGGGTTCGGGTCTGGGTCGACTGCGCGGGTTGGGGCCGCCCAGCCGGATCGGGGCCAAGAACGGAACTATTCGGACGTCACACAGCGCGGGTCACGCGTTCCCGGCCCGCTCTCTGGCGACGTCGGCGATACCTGCGTTCGCCGAGCAACTGATACACGCGTGGACTTCACCGTACTCGTCGGCGAAGACTCGGGCGAAGCGTTCGGACACGTGGGAGCCGCAGTGGGTACACGTAGGCATGGGAATCCGGCACGAGCCGGTAGCTCGAGATAGTCGGGATAGTACTAAAAGTGCTTTGCCAAACACCGTTTGGGTTTCTCCCTATCACCAGTTGAGTTTCCTACTGGCAGATATTATTTTTTGAAGGCAAAACTATTCACCAGCATTTGGCGACATCGATTGCCCGAGCGATCAACACCGCCTGTGCGCCGGCGACGAAACCGGCGTCGATGTTGACAACCGAGAGGACGGTACAGGACTGGAGAAGGCCGGCAAGCGCCGCCTCGCCGTCGCCACCGTAACCGTACCCACTCGAGACTGGCAGTCCGATGACGGGGGCATCGACCAGCCCGGCGACCACCGTCGGGAGCGCTCCCTCACGGCCAGCAGCGACGATGACGACATCTGCCTCTCTGATCCGATCGACCTGGTCGAGAACGCGAACGAGCGAGGCGACGCCGACGTCGTCGATCCGGTCGACGGTCGCCCCCGCGTCCTCGCAGACGAGTTGGGCCTCGTCGGCGATCGGACCGTCGACGGTCCCGGCAGTCACGATCGCGACAGTCGCGTCGAGCGAGGTCGGCTCGACGTCGGGCGTTGTGACCAGTACAGCCTCGCTCCGGCGGTCGACCGTCGCATCCGGATAGCTCGCCTCGAGTGTCGACTCGAGAGTGGCAAACTGCTCGGGATCGATTCGTGTCACGAGCGCGCGCTCGGTCGCTTCGAGGGCCGTGGTGGTAAGCGAGGCGACCTGCTCCGGTGATTTTCCAGGAGCGAAGATTGCCTCGGGAATGCCACGACGGTCCCGCCGTGTGGCGTCGAACCGGCCGGCCTCGTCGGCGACGTACCCTCTGAGTTTGGCTTCGGCTGCCGCCGGTGTGAGCGAGCCGTCGGCGACGGCCGCTAAGATCTCGCGCATACCGTCAATCGGCGACCCACGCACTCGAATCCGTCGACAGACGGCCCGAACTGTGCTCGCGCGCGAGCGTCGGAGGGTCTGTAGAACAGAGATTCCGGCGGGGCGTGGATTGCTCCGACATATACTTTCTGGTGATCGGGAGGGGCGGAACGGGCGATTCGACCGCTACAGCAGCGATATAGGGCGGTACAACCACAACGTTTATACTATCCAAACAGGAATCGGCACAGCGTATGGCAGACCTTATCGTCAAAGCCGCCGTGAAGGAAGCGCTCGATGACAAGAACGTCGCCTCGGACTTCTATGACGCCCTCGACGAGGAAGTCTCGGAGCTCCTCGACGACGCCGCTCGACGCGCCGAAGCTAACGACCGAAAGACGGTTCAGCCCCGCGACCTGTAAGGAACGCCACAAGTAGCGATTTTTTACGACGTACCACCGAGTAGCTCCTGCGTTCGACGTCGATGAGCGGTCTCGGGCACACAACGAGACGAGAGAACAAGCCCGAGGCTCAGTCGGATCGGCGATCGTCGAGGTACGCCTTCGTTCGGCCAAGTACGACGGGATCGATCGCCTGTAGTTCGGCGACGGTCTCACAGCCGGTGACGAACATCGCGGTGCGAAGTTCGAGTTCGAGCGTCTCGATCAGGTCAACGACGGCGTCGGTTCCCTGGCCTGCAGGACCGAGAAACGGCTTCGCGAGGCCGCCGGCCCGGGCGCCGAGAGCGATCGCCTTCGCCACGTCCAGACCCGACCGGACGCCGCCGCTTGCGATGACGCAGTCGTGGGCCACGGCGGCCTCGATCGTGCTGACCGCCGTCGGAACGCCCCAGGCACGGAACCGACGGCCGATCGCCTCCTGGCGGTCCGCGCCGACCGCGGCGGCCCGGTAGGATTCGATCCCCGACCAGGTCGTCCCACCTTTGCCCGCGACGTCGATGGCGTCGACCCCCGCGTCGGCGAGCCGCTGGGCGGTCTCCCCGGAGATGCCGTTGCCCGTCTCTTTGACGATGACCGGGACCGACAGCTCGTCGGCGACGCGTTCGATCGCCGCGAGACAGCCTCGGGCGTCGACATCGCCCTCCGGCTGGACGGCCTCCTGGAGAAAGTTCAGGTGGACCGCCATCGCGTCGGCCTCGATCATCTCGACGGCGTCTTCGACGTCCGCGACGTCGTACTCAAGTAACTGCGCCGCACCGACGTTGCCGTAAAGGAAGGCCTCAGGTGCGACGTCGCGGACGATCGTATAGGACTCAAGCAGGTCCTCGTCGTCGAGTTCGAGGCCGGCGCGCTGGCTGCCGACGCCCATCGCGATCCCTGTTCGCTGGGCGGCTTCGGCGAGCGAACGGTTGATTTTCGTCGTGTTGGGGTGGCCACCGGTCATGCTCTCGATGACGATCGGCGCGGAAAGTTCGTGCCCGAACAGCGTCGTCGACGTGTCGATCTCGTCGCGATGGATCTCGGGCAGCGCCTCGTGGACGAGGTCGACGTCCGCAAAACCGGTCCCCGAGGTCTCGACGTCTTCTTCCTGGATGATACGAATGTGGTCGTCTTTCCGGTCGGACGTTTCGGGCATCGATAGGTTCCTACTTGCGCGGTTGGCGTACGCGGTTGAAAAGCTGTCCTTTCGTCCTGTCTCCCGGCCGCGTACGGGCACGAGGCGGCAATTTTGTATCAGTATGGACGGACGTCGACGCCGTCGTCAGTGCCGACGTAGGTCACGTCTGCGAGATCGATGAACAGCCCGTGCTCGACGACTCCCGGTATTGCAGCGAGTCGAGCCGCCAGATCGGCCGGATCGGCGATTTCACCGAACGCACAGTCCAGGACGAGGTTGCCGTTGTCGGTCACCACGGGCCCGTCCTTGCGCTCGGCGGCCCGGAGGTCGGGCTCGCCGCCCAGTTCTCGCACCTGGTTGGCGACGATCGTGTGAGCAGCCGGCAGCACCTCCACGGGAACCGGCCCCGAAATGCGGTCTGTGAGCTTCGTCGGGTCGGCGACGACGACGAATCGGTCGGCAGCCGCGTCGACCAGCTTCTCGCGGGTGTGGGCGGCGCCGCCACCCTTGCGAAGCACCCCGTGGGCGTTCGCATCGGGATCGTCGACAACCTCGTCTGCGCCATCGATCGCCAGGTCGACGGCGTCGACCGCGTCGAGGGAGGTAAGCGGGATCCCAGACTCGATCGCGAGTTGCCGGGACTGGAAGGAGGTTGGGATTCCCCGGACGTCGAGCCCGTCGGCGACGCGTTCTCCGATCGCGCTGATCGCATGTGCGGTCGTCGATCCCGTTCCGAGGCCGACGACGAACCCGTCCTCGACGTCCTCGGCCGCGCGCTCTCCCGCACGGCGCTTTGTCGCGTCCGACCCGCCCGTCCGTTTCATGTCCCGACGAGCGCGCGGCGGGGGCAAAAACGTTGTACCTCTGATCCGGCGGGTGGGCCAGGGTGGCGCAGTTGGACGAAACGAGCCCCAGTTAGGCACGAACCTTTTTGCGAGGGCGTGTGGAGTGGAGCCGCATGACGAGCCCGTCGGGAACTGACCATGCGGTCACCCTCGAACACGTCTCGAAGACGTACCGCCGGGGGAAGCCGGTCTACGCCCTGGACGACGTCTCGCTGGAGATCGATCGCGGGTCGTACACGGCGATCATGGGACCGAGTGGCTCCGGGAAGTCGACGCTGATGAACCTCGTCGGCTGCCTGGACACGCCGACCGCGGGCCGGGTCAAGGTCGACGGACGAGACGTCGGCACACTGAGTGAGGGCGAGCGAACACAGCTGCGAGGAACGGAGGTCGGCTTCGTCTTCCAGACGTTCAACCTGATGCCGCGGCTGACCGCCGTCGAGAACGTCGCGATGCCCCAGCTATTTCGCGGGGTCGGTCGAACCGAGCGCCGCGAGCGGGCACTCGATCTGCTCGAGCGGGTGGGGCTGGCCGACCGGGCCGATCACCTGCCGCGGGAACTCTCGGGTGGCCAGCGCCAACGAGTGGCGCTCGCGCGGGCGCTGATAAACGAGCCGTCGATCGTGCTCGCCGACGAGCCCTCGGGCAACCTGGATACGGAGACCGAGGCGCAGGTGCTCGACCTCTTCGCGGCGTTTCACGACGGCGGGACGACGATGGTCGTCGTCACCCACGAGCGCCACGTGGCAGAGCGAGCCGAGCGGATCGTCCACCTGCTCGACGGGCGAATCGAGCGAATAGAACAGCTCGAAGACGGTGGGCAGGAGCCGGAGGCGAACCGCTGATGCGTTTCCTCGAGTACCTGCGTCTGTCCGGGCGCTCGATTCGCGGCCACAAGCTGCGATCCGGGCTGACGGCACTTGGGGTAATTATCGGCGTCGCTGCGGTCATCGCCTTCGTGACGCTCGGAGCGAGCCTGCAGGCCGGGATCATCGGCGACGTGAGCCCGGACGATCAGCGAAACCTCTACGGCTGGGCGGCAGACCCGGACATCGAGGGCGGCCCGGGAGCGGGAGCACAGCCGGTGTTCAGTGAGTCCGATATGGACGCTGTCGACGAGCTGGAGGCTGTCGAGGCAGCCTACGGCTACACCGCGGTGCCAACCCAGGGGCTCGTCTACGGCGACGAGGAGGTTCCACAGGGCGACGGGGTGATCGCGACGGGATCGTCGTACGTCCGCGAGGGAACCCTCGCGGAGGGTCGGCAGTTCGATCCCGGAGAACGCGAGGCGGTGCTCAACGCAGCCGCAGCAGGCCAGTTCGAGGAGAACGTGACGGTCGGCGACGAGCTGACGGTCTCACTCGTCGGCGGCGAGGAGGAGACAGTCGAGGTCGTCGGCATCACCGAGGGGTCAGAAGGGCTGAGCCCGTTCGAAGGGTTCGAGAACTCGCCGCGACTGTACGTTCCCCTCGATCCGTTCTACACCGAGCGCGCCGGTGGAGTGGGCGCCGCGGGGGCGGGCGGTGGAGATGCCGCGGCCAACGGGAACGGTGTGAATGGAGACGATAGTGGGGGTGCTGGCGATGACGCGGGCGGCGGCGAGGGTGGCCAGGACGGAGAGGCTCGCTTCGCCGCGATTGTCGTTGAGGCCGAGTCGGCCGACGACGAGGCCGTCGACGCGGCCCGTGACGCCGCCACAGAGTACCTCGAGAGCGACGAGTCGGACGCGAGTGCATTTCTGGGGGAGGAACTCGTGGTGAGCTTACAGACGAGCACGGAGCTACTCCAGCAGCTCCAGGACATCCTCTCGCTGCTGCAGAACTTCATCGTCGGCATCGCCGCCATCTCCTTGCTCGTGGGCTCGATCGGCATCGCGAACATCATGCTCGTCTCCGTCACCGAGCGAACCCGGGAGATCGGGATCATGAAAGCGGTTGGGGCGAGCAACCGGGACGTCCTCGGTCTCTTTCTGGCGGAGGCGGTGATCCTCGGGCTGGTCGGCGCCGTTCTCGGGACCGCACTGGGCCTCGTCGCGGGCTATCTCGGTGCCTGGTATATCGATCTCCCGCTGATCTATCCCTTCGAGTACGTCGCGCTCGCGATCGTCGTCGGCGTTCTCGTCGGCGTCGCCTCCGGGCTGTACCCCGCCTGGCGGGCGGCGAGAACGGATCCGATCGATGCGCTACGCTACGAGTAGTCGGTGATCAGTCGTCCGGCCGATCGGCGGTCGGATCGAATCGATCGGAATCCGTGTCGTTCCCGTTCACGGGGCCAGCGTCTCGATCCGGGGCCGTACGAACCGGCTCCTGGCGGTCGAATCGGAGGGCGTCTCGAGTGCTCGCGTGGCGCTCAGGGTACTCGCGGGCGAGGGAGGCACCGAAGTAGCCGCCGAGCAGCGCGAGCACCACGGTGTAGCCAAGCGCGGCCGTCCCAACGGCGCCAAACAGAACCAGCGTAACGAGAAATCCTTCTACGGGCGCGGCGCCGAGTCCGAGGCCGAACCCAAACAGGCCGAGCAAGAGTGCTGCCATTCCAGCGAAGGGGAGAAAGACGATCAGACCGGCCAGCGCACCGGCGGCCGACCCGTCTCGGGCGTCAGGACCCTCGAGAAAGCCGGCGACGACGCCGCCGAGAAACGTGGAGAACGGGATTCCCGAGAGGATGAGTGCGACGAGTGCGCCGACGAGCGCGTGGACGAGCGTGCGTCCAGAAGCCATACGAGACAGACGACCGCAGCCGGGAAAAAAGACGGGGCAGACACAGGCCGTCTCAGTCGTCGGCTGCAGTTCCGGGACCGGGCTCAGACGCGTCCGGGATCTCAGAGCCGGTATCGCCCGCGGTTGGCGGGTCGATTTCCTCACGGTCGACCTCGGCCAGTTCGGCGAACGTGTGGTCACCGTTGACCTCGTCTGCCAGCAGATCGACGGCCTCGACGAAGACGGCAACGATCAGTGGGCCGACGACGATCCCGATCGGACCCAGCGTGAACAGCCCGCCGGTGAAGCCGACGAAGTAGAGGCTGCCGGGGAGGTCCGCCGAGTAGCGCGCGAGGCGCGGCCTGACGGCGATGTCGGGCATCCAGGCGACGAGCGTGATTCCGAGGACGCCAACGAGCGCGGCTGCGACGAGTTCGCCGACGGTGATATGGTAGATTGCAATCGGGACGATGAGCAGGCTGGGGCCGATTATCGGGACGAACTGCAGGATCGCCGCGATCATCGCGAGCGTGAAGGGCATATCGTAGCCGAGGAGCCAGAACAGCGGATAGCCGACCAGCAGCGTGACCGCGGAGGTCGCAATCTGGAGGACGTAGATCGCATACAACGTCTTGCGGGTGCGAGCAGCCAGCGCGGTCGCGATGTAGCGATACTCGTGTGGGATCGGTGCAATCGCCGCCCTGCCGGCTTCTTCTCCCTTGAGCAAGAGCGCAAACAGGAGGATGACAAATAGCGCGAATTTGATCGCGAGCACCGGTAACGCGGCGGCAAAGGCGATGGCAGTGTCGCTCAGCCAGGCGAGTACGACCGACTGCACTTCGCCGGCCTCGACGACGACTGTCTCGCCGAAGGCGGCCAGTGTCACCTCCTCGGGAAGCGAGCGGACGAGCGCCTCGAGTTCGTCGAGGCGGAGGTAGAGCGTGACGAAGATCGGGGAGAAGACCGCGATCGCCCCGACAAAGCCGAGAACGGTCGCGGAGACGGCGGCAGTCCACGCAGAGAGGCCGCGCCTGACGAGCCACTTGTGGACGGGTAACAGGACGTAGGCGACCGTCAAGGCAAACAGAATCGTTCCGAGCACCTCGAGGAGGATGACGCCCGTAAGCGCCGCAAGGAGGAGAACAACGGCCGCGAGAACGAGTCGGTTGCTGTCCATCACGGCGGTTGACTCTCACGCAATCCGGAAAGCTGTTTGGGTGGACAGGTAACAGAAGGACATCGGCCGTGGCAACAAACGCTGTCAGGTCTCGGCTAGTATCACGGAGACAACGTCATGACGGAGACGACATCACGAGCGGGAAGGCGTCACGAGGCTTAAGACGCCACGCAGTGGACTACGCGTGATGAACCGGCGAGAGCTCCTGCGAGCTGGCGGCTGCACAGCGGCCGCCACGCTCGCCGGCTGCGTCACCCGAGACAACGACGAAGCAGACGAGGACGAGGGCGTACTCCGCGTCGCGACACTGCCGTCGATCGCCGGTGGGGACGAGGAATCTGCAACCGCCTGGATCGCAGACGAGTTCGAGCAGCGCCAGGACGATATCGAGCTTACGTGGGTCGTTCCAGAGGACGGGCTGGAGTACTACTACGAGCGCCGTGAGTTCGGCGATGACGCCGGGGCCGACGTGTTCCTCGGCCTCGGCGTCGACGATCTGGTGGAGACAGACGAGCGATTGGCAGACGAGACACGCCTCTTCGAGTCGATAGACCGCGACCGTCTGGATCGGAACGGTCGCATCCGTGACGGAATCGCGTTCGACGATCCCGACGATCGGGCGGTACCGATCTCGACTGAATATCTCGCCCTCGTCTACGACGAACGGGACGTCGACGAGCCGGAGACGCTCGCGGAGCTAACCGAGCCTGCCTACGAGCGCGAACTCCTGACTCAAAGCGCCCAGTTTTCCGGTCCCGGACGGGCGTTTCTTCTGTGGACGGTCGCCGAGTTCGGTGACGAGCAAGCATTCGAGTACTGGCAGGAGCTTCGCGACAACGGCGTCCGGATCGTCGACGACTGGCACGAGCCGTACCGGGACGTCTACAGGGAGGGCGCTCGCTCGGTGATGGTCGCGCCCTCGGGCGAGCGTGCACTCGCCACGTCGGCGGGGCTGGATTCGAGTCGCTACCGCCTCTCGTTTCCAGATGGGAGGGGGTACGAGCGGACGACCGGAGCAGCGATCTTCGCCGACAGCCCGCGGACGAGCCTGGCCTACGAATTTATCGACTTCCTGCTCCAAGGCGAAACGCAAGCCGAGATCGCCGTTCGAGACGCTCGGCTGCCGGCGGTGGCGGCGGAGCACGTCGATCTCGACGGCGACCGTTCGGGAGTTGTCGACACACCGGATGCCTCGCTCTCGCTTCGGTACGATGAGCTGTCGGGTCCGCTCTCTGAGTGGGTCGACGACTGGACCGCGTCAGTTGCCCGATAGCTGTGTGGACAGTGAGGACTCGTCAATGCTACCGAAGGGGCAACGAGAATAAAGAGTGGCCGAACATATTCGTTAGTGTTCTGCCGGATTGAGAACTGGGTGGAAAGTAAAGTAACCTAGGCGACCAGGTTCCGGTCAGCAATCGGCGCCCGCACCTCCGGTCGTCGACCACCGCGAGCATGAACGAGTACACCGCGATCATCGCAGCCGCAAACACCGCGACGCTCCTTACTGGCGGGGCGGTCGCCGCACTGGCGTTTCGTGCGTACAGGCGGACCGGAGCCCGGGCGCTTCGGGCCGTGGCGCTTGGCTTTAGCTGTATCATCGTCGGCTCGATTCTTGGCGGGCTAGGGCACTTACTTGGTGACGACGTCACGCTCGGGGTTGCGATCCAGAGTTCGTTTACTGCGTTCGGCTTCGCGATCTTGCTCTACTCGCTGTACGCCGAAACCTCCAACACCGTGACGATCCAGTCAAGTGACGCCGAGTGACCGAGTTATGAATTCGTCGCACCGGAGGCAGACTCCTCGATTCGGTCACGGAACCGCGCTACACCCAACTCGAGCATATCGGGGCTGACTGGCTGGAACTCCGACTCCGGAAGGTACGATCGCACTGAGTCCCAGCTCTCGCGAGCGTAGCGTTCGTCGATCAAGACCCTGACGCCGACGTCTTCGGGACTTCTGACGACGCGTCCAATCGCCTGGCGGGCCTTGCGGACCGCCGGGACGGTGAGTGCGTACTCGAATCCCGGGGCAGCTCCGGAGCCACCGGGACCGCCGGAACCCGTGGTGCCGAACGCGTCGTCGTAGGCCCGTCGTACCGCCTTCGTCCGCGGGCTCGCGGTGTTGACGATCGGGACGCCACAGACGACGGCGGCCGAGAGCCGGTCACCGCGGTAGTCGACGCCCTCGGTGAGCGTCCCCCGGAGGCTCGTCACCAGAACTTTGCCGCCGCCGTCGAAGAACTCGGCTTTCAGCGACTGGGTCGCCTCGTCGGCGCTTGCGGCATCGAGCAGGACGGGCTTCTCGATCCGGGTCTCGAGGGCGCCGGCCGCCCACTCGGCTTCGGCGTAGCTCGGCATCCCGACGAGTACGTTCCCCGGAAGGCGGGCGACCGAGGCGATGGCGGCTGCGTAGTCTCGCCTGGTGGGGTTGTCCTCGGAGCCAGCAGCCTGATTGCACGGGGGGCCGCGATTCTCGTAGGTGAATTTCGGGAGGGAGACCGCGAAGCTCTCGCGGTTCTCGGTGGGGAAGTGGAGGCTGTACCGGCGCGTACGGACGGGGCGGTCCTTCTCGCGAGCGAGGTACTCGAGGCCAGTCACCTCGGTAAACGCCTCGATCGGTTCGAGCGTCGCGCTCATCAGAATGCCGCCGCCAAACGTTGCGAGGCGCTCGCCGATGGCGTCACTGGGAACGCAGTTGTGTACGGTGAGTCGGGCGGTGTAGGGCCGGCGCCAGGAGTCTGCGGGTTCGGTCTCGTCCCAGGTGCGCTCGAGTTCGATCTCGCGGAAGTAGGCAGTGTGATCGCGCCGGTACCAGGCCGCGAGAACGCGTCCGACAGCCGGGGCCGCACGGGTGCGCTCTTCATCCTCGGCTTCGTTCAAAATGCGGGCGACGACGGCGCCGATGGACTCTGTGCGGACCCAGTCGGCGTCGCCGTAGCCGGCCTCGCGAGCCCACGCGGTTAGCTCGTCTTCGCCCGGTTCGGTCGGGTCACGGAGAGGAAGTTCCCCGTCATCGAGTGCCGAGGGGTTCGAGCGCCACTCCGGGCGCTCGCGGTCGAGGAAGGCGGTGACGCGACGATCGAGTTCGTCACGGAGGTCGCGGACGAATTCCAGGGTTCGCTCCAGTTCTTCGACGGAGACGTCGGTGTCGGCCAGCTCCGCACGCACCAGGTCGGCGTCGGCGGTCTTCGAGCCGCCGGTCGCCTCGCGGCCCTCGCGCTCGAAGCGAAGCGGCTGGAGGACGCGGGAGAGTTCCGTCTCAGCGTCCCGAAGCGTCGTGTCGGCGACGCCGTCGCTGACGAGGTCACGGACGCGGGGTTCTAACATATGCGCTTCGTCGCAGACGACGAACGTCGACTCGTCGAGCAGGGCGCCCGTAAACGAGGCGATAGTGGTCGGATCGAAGGCGTGGTAGTAGTTGCCGAGGACGACCTCGACGTGGCCGAGCGCGGCGCCCATCACCGAGTGAGGGCAGGTGCCGTGGCGGACGGAGCGGGCCACGAGGTCCTCGGGAGAGAGGTGTCCGACGTCGGTGAAATCGAACGGGACAGCCTCCGCGCGCGAGCCGTCGCCGTCGTCGGGGAGATCCGCGAGATACTGGGCGTAAAAGGGGCAGTACTCGACCTCGCTGCCGACGGGGCCGCCGTCGTCGTACTCGGGCATCGACGGGGGGTACGGCGTCGCCTCGCCCGCGGTCTCGAGATAGCGCCCGGTCGAGGGGCCGGCGCCGCTGTCGGCGAGGCCGAGCTGCTGGCTGCGGGCGCGGGCGGCTAAGTTCTCGGCGGTCGTCGGGCCGCCCTCGCCGGTGAGGTCGCGCGTGCGATCGCGGAGCGTCTCACAGCGGTCGTAGACGGTCTCGTCGTCGATGCCGCCCCGACCCTCGCGATTGTACGGACAGACGTCGGCTTTTCCGACGAGCGTGAGTCCGGAGACGGGATCCCAGTCGGCGGGCAGGTTCGCGTTGATCGTCTCTAGGTCGGTTTCGAACTGGCGAAGCTGTTGCTTGACGCTCGTGAGCACGAGTACGCGCTCGAAGTCGGTGTCGGGATCTCGCACGAGGTCGATCCCAGCAGTGAGCGCGATCATCGTTTTCCCCGTCCCGCAGGCGCCCTCGACGACGGCGTAGCCGCCCTCGCGAGCCGCGTCCAGGGTCGTCTCGATGCCGTCGACCTGCTGGTCGTAGGGCTCGGTGTGGCCGAACACCGCGCGCCAGTTCGAGGCTGCCATCGTCGCCGTACTCATCGTCGCTCAGCCATAGCGTTGACGGAGGAGAGTGGCCGCGGGATGGGATATAAAGACTCGCTAGGCTGGCGCCTCGTGATCACCACCTCCGAACTGGTGTGTGTAAGCGTCCGTCTCACTCCGCCTCGAGTGGCGCTTCAGATCGGGTGACGAGATCCTGCATATAGTCGAGAGAGATCTCGAGGCCGCGGTCGATCGCGTCCCGCCCCTGCAGTTCGTGTCCCGCCATCGCGGGCAGGCAGTACTCCGAGACGAGGTGGCCGTCGTAACCGATGGCCTCGAGTTCGTCGACGAACGCCTCGTAGTTGATCTGCTCGCCGAACTGGGGGGAGACCTCCTGGACGATTTCGCCGTCCTTCTCGGAGAAGTTCCAGGCGCCGTAGTGAGTTATAGCGAGATCGTCCCCGCAGGCGCGGACGGCCTCGCGGACGTACTCGTCGCTCTGGCGCTCGAAGAACAGCGGGGCGTCGAGACAGATCTCGACGTTCTCCCGGTCGATGTCCGCAACCATCTCGACGACGTCCTCGTACCCTGGCGAGAGTACAGGCGCGTGATTCTGCAGCGCGAGCGTAATGCCCCGGTCGGCAGCCCAGTCGGCGACCTCGCGAATACCCGAGACGGCCCGATTCCAGCGGCGAGCGTCTTCGGGCCAGCGCTGCTCCCAGTGGGGCGTGACGTCGAAATCGGCGTAGACGCCGGTCGCGTCGGACTCGTCGTCGACACCGGGCCAGGCCGCAAACACCTTGACCAGGTCGATACCGAGGTCGTCGGCGAAGCGAAGTATCTCGCGCATCATCGCCAGGTTATTCTCACGCTCCTCTGCGATCGGACTCGCGAAGTCGGAAACGCTCTCGAGGGCACAGAGATCAATCCCCTCGTCGTCGGCGAGGCGTTTGATGCGCTGGCGGTCCGCCGCGTCGAAATCCAGCGGGGAGGCAACCGGGCGTTTCGTCTCGATCGAGACGGCGTCGAAGCCGAGATCGCTCGCCGCGCGAATCTGCTCGTCGAGGGTGAGTGCGTCGCCGTCGTGCCAGAGACCGCTGTAGGAAACGGTCAGGAGTGCGAAGTTCATGATCGGTGGTAGCATCCCACTTCGTCACGATGTGGCAAATAAATTATGGAGGTTTCTGGAGTGGTAAGGTGCCGATCAAATCGTCGAGTACGGACCACAACCCACAGGGACGTCGACACCGAACGCAGGGTATGAGCAATTCGGAGGAGATCGACGCGTGGCGCCGAGAACTCGACGAAAAGCGCGCGGAGAAAGACGAGTTCTTCGCGACTCACCCCCAGTCGCCGATCCCGTCCGAAGAGCGCGACGCCTTCGACGGCCTGTCGTACTTCGACCCCGATCCGGCCTACCGCGTGGAGGCCTCAGTCACGGCCCACGACGAGCCCGAGCCCGTCTACATGGAGACGACCACCGACGGGGAGATGCGGTATCTCCGGGTGGCGACGCTCGAGTTCGACCTCGAGCGGGACGACCCCGACCTGACGGACGGGACCTACGAACTCGCAGCCTACCAGCTCGAACGGGAGGCAACCGAGCCGCTGTTCGTGCCGTTTCGGGACAAGACGACGGGCCAGCAGAGCTACGAAGGCGGACGGTACATGGAGTTGCAAAGCGACCGCGTGCTCGACGAGGGCGACGAACTGACCCTCGATTTCAACCTCGCCTACACTCCGTTCTGTGCGTACAGCGAGACGTTCGACTGTCCGCTACCGCCCGAGGAGAACTGGCTCGAGGTGGCGATTCCAGCCGGCGAACGCCACGAGTAGAGGGAGGCGCTGCCGGATCAGCGACGCTCTCTGCTCGGGCGCAGCGAGAGGGGTGAGTCGGCGTTAGTGCGTTCCAGTTTGCTGTTCGATGACGTCCGAAGCGTTCGAAAGCTCCGCGGCGACGACCATCAGGAGGTCGTCGAGCGTCACGATACCCGTTAGCTGACCGCCCTCGACGATCGGTACCCGCCGGATTCCCTCGTCACTCATCGTCTGGAACGCCTCGAAGTGAGTTTCGTCGGCCTCGATCGTGACGAGATCGTCAGTCATGAGATCCTCGGCGCTGAGGTCGTCGATCGAGTCGGCGTCGCGCATCGCCATCGCGATCATCCGATCGGTGACGATCCCGGTCGGTTCGTCGCCCTCAGTGATGACGACGCTCCCGACGCTGTGATCGTCCATCATCTCGAGGAGGTCGTGAACGTCGGAGTCTGTGCTGGCGGTGACGACATCAGCCGTCGCGAGGTCGGTAAGTGCCATGCCTGCGACGCTACCACAGAGGATGACCTAAAGATATGCAGCCGTCGGACCGAAAGACAGTCCGGCGAGCCGACGGCGAGAAGCGGGGGTGGCAATGAGAAGCGGGAGCGACGGTGAGCAGTTGGGCTTGGCTCAGCTATGGCGGCTCGCCAGCCCTTCAAGCGCGGCGCCGCGGGTCTCGTAGCCAATACCGACCGCGTCGCAGTCGAGACAGGTCCAGTAGTACTCGCCAGCGAGGCCGCGAACGGAGGCGACGGCGTCGCAGTCCGGACAGCGCTTGCGGCGCCGCCGCCTTCGAGCGTAGTCGGTCGCATCGGCGACGGTAGGTTCTCGGGTCACGACCGCGCTTGCCGACCGGACGAATATAGGCTTTCTCCTCGAGGGGAACCGAAGAACTGGGCCAAAAGAGCGGCGTCGAACTCCCAGAGCTACGGCGCGACGCCGACGGTCAGTAGCGTGCCCAACTCGCGGTAGCGCTCGACCATCGCCTCGCGACTCTCCCAGTCGTCGGTCGGGAACGCCTCGGCGGGCGGAATCTCGGTTTCGCGGTCCGGAATCGCGTCTTGCTCGGCGACGTGGAGGCCGGCCTCGCGGAAGGCCTCGCGGTACTGCCCGCGGTCCCAGCGGGTCATCTCGATGGTGATGAACTCCTGCCAGCCGTGGGAGTGGACGTTCTCTTCGTAGTAGTTGACCGCACAGTAGAAGGTGCCGCCGGGGCGCAAGACGCGGGCGATCTCGGCGAGGGTCTCGTGGGGGTCAGCCGCGTAGTAGAAGGCCTCCATCGACCAGATCTGGTCGATGGAGTCGGTGGCGAAGGGAAGCGAGCCGAAGTCGCCGACGACGTAGCCGACCTCGTCGTCGTCGGTGTAGTCGGCCGCGTTCCGGGTCATCTCTGGGGAGCCGTCGAGTCCGTAGACACGGCCGGCGTCGGCGGCCTCCCGGAGCGCGCGTCCGGCGTAGCCGCTGCCACAGCCCAGGTCGAGGACGATGTCGCCAGATTCGACCGGCATCCGCGCGAGCGCGTGTTTAGCCGTGTGCCAGTGGCGTTGCTCCATCCCTCGATCGCGGCCCTCGGCCGCCCAAGCGTCGAACTCCTCGCGTACGCTCATAGGCGAGCGATGGATCCGGCCCGTGAAAACGGGTTCGGCTCAGCCCGTGGACGCGCCCGACAGCGTCGCGCGGTTCGCGCCCCTCGTCCGAGCAGAGGGAATCCGCGGAGAACCCGCAGTCTCCGGACACCGACAGGTTCTTTAGGCCAGCCTAAATAGATGTTCGTAGAGGGTTTAGGCCAGCCAAAATGTGGGCATCAGGGTGGCCGACTACGCAGCTGCGGCTGCATCCCTCGTTCTACCGTTTTCATGCCACAGATCGGAATCTTCATATGTTTTAGGCCAGCCTAAAACTAGATATGCGACAGCGCGACAGCAATCAGACGCACACAACGATTGGACGCCGACCATTCCTCGCCGCCACCGGGGCCTCCGTGGCAGGCCTCGCGGGACTGGCAGGCTGTCTCGGCGACGAGTTCGACGACACCCCGGTCGTGGACGTCGAGCCGATGGAGACGGGTGTCGACTCGACCGCTGTCTCCTGGGACGACCTGGGCGACCTCGAGGGCGAGATCACGATCTACTCCGGTCGAACGCCGGACCAGATTTCTGCGGTGTTCGAGGCCTTAGAGGACGAGTACGACGACCTCTCCGTGAGCGTCGATTACGACGACAACGAGGTGCAGGTCAACCAGATCTTAGAGGAGGATACCCATCCCGCAGACCTGATGTACTCCCAGGACCCGGGTGCGCTGAACGAGCTTTATAACAACGACGTGCTGCAGGAACTCCCCTCTGACGTCATCGATGCGGTTCCGGGCAGCTACCAGCACAACGAGAGCTACTGGACCGGCGTGACGGGACGGACGCGGTCGATCCAGTACAACAGTGACCGACTCGACGAGACGGAGTTCGACGACTGGGACGAGCTGCCGACGGATATCATGGAGTACGCGACCGACGAGCGCCTGGCAGGAATTATCTCGACTCGCCCCAACTCCGGAACTTTCCGCGGATTCATCCAGGCGATGGTCGAACTCGAAGGCGAGGAGGAGACCCGCGACTGGGTCAGTGCGATGGCCGACGAGCAGGACGCCCAGATCTTCGAAGGTGGGTCCAATCAGGCCAACGATATCAACCGAGGCGGTGACGACGATCCAATCGTCGGGCTCGGAAACAGCTACTACGCCGCCCGCATCCTAAACGAGGATTCGAGTGCGCCGATCCGAACGACGTACACCGAAAACGACGTGGGCTGTCTGTTCAGCGTTGCTGGCGTCGGCGTCTTAGACCAAGTGCGCGACGCCGAACTCGTCGCGGAGTTCGTCCGTCACCTCCTAGCTGCGGAGGGCCAGGAGCTCATGATGGACGACAACGGCGAGTACCCCGTCGTCGAGGGCATCGAATACGTCGGACCGCTGCCTGATCTAGACGAGATCAATCCCCCGGAGTTCGACCTGAGTGACTTCGACATGGACCTCCAGGAAGCCGGTGACCTCATCGATGAGGAGGGACTCGGCGTCTAACTGGCAGACGTACGGACAATCGTTCTCTCTTGGCACTTTTCGCGGCTCGCTCGGTTCGGAGGATTTAGGGCAACCTAACTCCAAGCGCAGAACTGACCCTTCGGTTCCGTCGACCAGGTCCGCTGCCCAGTATGAAATCACTCTCGACCGCGTTCGATCCCAGCACGGTTCGCGACCGACTCTCAGAGATGGATCGGTCGCGAGTCGCCCTGGGGACGGCAAGCGCAATCGTCGCCGTGCTCGTCGTTACGCCGATGCTGTGGCTGTTCCTGCGGGCATCGGAAGTAGAGCCTGCACGTGCCTACGACCTTATCGTCTCCTCGCGAACGGCCTGGATCACGGTAAACAGCATCACGCTGATGGGGCTCGTGACGCTGTTCTCGATCGGACTCGGCGTCCCGCTGGCCGTCCTGACAACCCGAACCGATCTTCCCTACCCCCGCTTTTGGACCGTCGTAGCCGCCCTCCCGCTCGTGATTCCGAGCTATATCGGGGCAATCGCGTTCGTCGGGATGTTCGGTTCGGGCGGCGAGATCGACTCGGTACTGGGGACGACGATCCCACGCGTCGACGGACTCTCCGGCGCGGTGTTCATCATCACGCTCTATACGTATCCGTACGTGTTCCTGACGACCCGGGCTGCGTTGCTCTCGATGGATAGCTCACTCGTCGACGCCGCCCGAACGCTCAAAGCGGGCCCGCTCGAAGCGTTCCGGCGCGTAACGTTCCCCCAGATACGGCCAGGGATCGCCGCCGGAGCGTTGCTCGCCGGACTGTACGCCATCTCCGACTTCGGGACGCCCGCGTTCATGAACGCGAACGTGTTCACGAGCCGGATCTACTGGGAGGCGACCGAGTTCGGTCGGGAGTACGCCGCCTTGCTCGCCTTGCAGTTGATCGCGATCGTCGCCATCGTGCTCGTCATCGAGGCGGGGATCGGCCGCGACGAGGATGCGACGAGCGGTGCAAGCGGGACGACGGTCCGCCTGGGCGCCTGGAAGTGGCCCGCGATGGGGTTCGTCTCACTGCTGGGAACGTTGACGCTCGTCGTCCCGGTCGCTATCTTCACGAGTTGGCTGTTCCGCAGTGAAGGGGACCGAATCCCGGCCTACGAGTTCCAGTGGGAGTTCGCGTACAACTCGGTCCATCTCGCGTTGCTGGCCGCACTCGTCGCCTGCATCTTCGCGTTGCCGGTCGCCTACTACTCCGGGCGGGCGAACACCCTCGTCTCCCGGATTCTAGAGCGGGCGACCTACGTCGGGTTCGCCGTTCCCGGCGTCGTTATCGGCCTCGCACTCGTTTTCCTGGGCAACAGAGCCCTTCCAGGGCTGTACCGGCAGGGAATCTGGCTACTCGTGTTCGCGTACGTCGTCCGATTCCTCCCCCAGGTGGTCGGCACCGTTCGCTCGTCAGTGTTGCAGGTCGACGAAAAGACGATCGAGGCAGCGCGCACGCTCAATGCGAACCGATTCGAAGCGTTTCGACGCATAACACTGCCGCTTATCATGCCCGGCATCATCGCGGGCGGCGTCCTCGTCTTCCTGACGACGATGAAAGAGCTTCCCGTGACCCTGATGCTCAGACCGGTCGGTATGGAGACGCTCGTCAGCATCACGTGGAACGCCGTCGACGCGCTTGCCTATCGGTACGCTGCGCTCCCATCGCTGCTGCTCGTACTCATCTCGGGACTGTCGATGCTCATCTTGTTGCGCCAGGAGGACGGCAGACTCGGCTGAGCCGGGTCGTCGCAGAGAACGTCCAATACTCACGGACTCAGTCGATAGCGGTCCCTGAGTCAGGAGGATATCGCCACCGTGGCCCCTGCCACATCCGCACTCTTAAGTCGGTCCCGGAAGATGATGACGCCAGCATGGACTACACACTCGAGATCGAGGGCACGCCGGCAACCGTCCCCGGCGGCACCGGAATCCTTCTACTCCACCCGAGCACGGGCGAGACCGACCGGATGGACACGGACTTCTTGAAGACAGACACCGATCACTTCCTCGTCGTCTCTACGCGAACGACCGCCCGCGAGGTCAGCCAGAAACTCGAGTACTACGACGTCGACGAAGAGCGTGCAGAGATTCTCGACACGCTCTCGATCGAACGGGGCTACTCGCGGCGCAAGAGCGATACTGTCCACTACGTTGCTGCTCCCGACGACGTCGCCGGAATCGAAGAGCACATCGAGGGATTTCTCGATGTCCACGACGGTAAGCGACGGATCAGCTTCGATTCGGTAACTGAACTGGCCTACTACGCCGACGACGAGACCGCGATCGAGTCCGTCTCGCGAATCCTCGAGTTACTCGAGACGTACGACGCCATCGGCCTCTTTCATCTCTCGGAAGAAGTCCACGACGACGACGTCGTCGACCGATTCCGCGAGCTGTTCGACGGGGTCATCGACCTTGGCGCGGACGGAAGCGTCAGCGCGGAGTTCTAGGGGAGGCTGCGTCAGACCGCGCGCTCACTCTTCGGCTAGGGCGTCGAACGTCTTCTCGACCCAGCGGACGGCGTACTCGCTGCCGTGGTCGCGGTAGGCCGACGTATCGAGGGCCGCAAACGGCGCCGGAAGCTCGATCGCGTGCTTGATTGCGGCGCAGGCGAGTTCGGTCGCATCCGCGAACTCGGTGTCGCCGCGGGCGACCGCACGCGGAAGCCCCGAGACCCGGCCCTCGACGCGGGTGCCGGCGTCCTGCCAGGCCGCGGCGAGTTCGGGGTGGGCGTCGTGCCAATCAGCGAAGATCGGTCGCGTGTGTAGCCCCTTCCAGCCGTCGAAGAGAGCGGCTGCGACCTGGTAGGTCGCGTTCGGGCCGAGTGGCGTGCCGGCCGAGAGCGCCGGATACCGGTTGGCGAAGAAAGGCAGGAAATGCTCGGGGAGCTCCTGCCCGAGTTCGACGAAGGCCTCGGCGAGCAGAAAGGAGACGAACGAGTCGGGTGAGCCGGAGATCCGCGGTTTGACGAGAACCACCGGCGGATCGGTCTGGCGAGTCCAGACGATACTGCCGTCGCCGGGCATCCCGATCGTGAAGTCACTCCCAGCGTATCGCGAGAGTAACTGCGGGGCGTCCTCGGGGAGCCAGTCGGCAGGGTAGGTGGCCGGATCGAGGGCGTCGACGACCAGTCCGAGCTCCTCGGCCTGTGCTGGCGGGAGCGTCTCGAAGTCCCGGTCGCAGTCGAAGACGAGTGCCTCAGGGGCGTGTTCGTCGCGGATAGCCGCGACCGGCTCCGCGAGGGTGCGAGCGTCGAACATCAGGCTGCGACGGTCTGGAAGACGAGCAGGACCGACAGCAGCGCCGATGCGAGAACCGTCGTGAGGACGATCTTGGTTGCGGTGCTCATACACGGCCAGAGTCGGCGGCGTCGCTTAAATCCATCTTTCCCCAGACGGATCCACCGCGACAGCGACGGCAGCTAGGTGATCGATATGCAAACAGTTGCAGGTGTTACGATAGCGGTCGGGAATCACTCGTCGGTCGCGTGCCAGGACTCTGGCACGTCGATGACGTACCGACCGTCTTCTTGCAGGGAGATGATGTACTCGTCGCGGTTGTACAGCTCCATCAGATTGAGCTCGTACTGGCCCGGGTTGACGATCTTGATGCTCTCGAACTGTTGGTTTAACTCCTCGCGGAGGTCGTCCAGAGAGGGCTGGTCGTCTTCGGGCTCGCTGACCACGCGCCCGTCATCGGGAGCGTCGGGTCCCGAAGTGGGTGGGGAGTCAGATGCCGCCTCTACCGGCGGCAGCTCCTCGTTCGAGACGACGTCCGATCGGGCACTCGCCTGCGCGGTGTCTTCTGAGGAGGGTGCGTCCTGGGTCGACGCCGAAGAGGGAGCATCGGCGAACTTCTCCGTCGCCGGTTCGGTGAACCCGTTCATTCCGGAGTCGTCCGTCGTCGACGGCTCGCTCGGAGCGGATTCGCCGTCGGCAGAGCGTGCACCGTCTGCGGACGCGCCAGACTCGTCAGGTGGAGACCGATGGGCCGGCCGGCGGGCGGTTTCGGGCCACTCGTCGAAGACGTCTGCAGGCGATCCATCCGACGGAGAGCGGTCGGTTTGCCCTCCGGTAGACGTCGGCGCGTCGGCGTTCGTCGCCGGCGCACTGTCGGCCACAGCGTCGCCGGTTGTGCCGGCATCACTCGTCGCTTCGGTCTCGCCGCTGGTTCCGGCTCCGTCACCCTCGTCGGTCGCCGGGGCGAACTGAAACCGGTTTCCGCCACAGTCGGGACAGCCCGAGAGCATCTCCTTCGAGCCGTCGGGAAACGTCCGTCCGCAGTTGGTACACTGGTGTGGCATCAGTTCCGGGAGACGAGGGCGCTGATGAGCGTTTCGTCCTTATGCAGGGTCTCGATCTGGTTCGCCGGGCCGATCACCGTCAGCTTGTTCGTCGACTCGTCGGTTCCGATGAGACGGCCGAAAAACGACGATCCCGACGCGCTGGAGCGTGGATAGGTCTCGATCTCGATCCCGTTGAACTCGTCCGGGCTGATCTCGGTCATCGTCACCTCGATCAGCTTGCTCTCCTCGTCAGGTGTCAGTCCCTGTTCTAAGATGACGATGTTGCCCTCGCGAACACCGTCTAAGATCATCCGGATCTTCTCCATGCTCGTCAGCCCGTCCATGCGTTCGCCGCTTATCAGGTCGATCTGGACGCCGTCTCCGGCCTCGTCGTCGGCGTTCGTAGCTTTCGGCATCTCAGCTCACCCGAAGTACTCCGCGATATTCTCGTAGACTTCGTCCATGTTCTCTCCCTCTTTGGCCGAGAGCGGAATCGTCTTGTGCTGTGGGAAGGCGTCCTCGATCCGCTTGACGCTCGACTCGGGGAGGTCGATCTTGTTCGCGAAGATGAGCACGGGAAGCTCCCGGGATTCGATGATCCCGATCAGCATCGTGTTGACCTGCGTGATCGGATCCTCGGCGCTGTCTAAGACGTAGATGACGCCGTCGACGTCCTCGCGCAGCCAGTGCATCGCCTCGGCGACCCCCTCGGTCGCCTCGCGCGAGCGTCGGATCGCGTCGTCTTCGTCCATCTCGTCGGTGAACTCCTCGTAGTCGACTTTCGTCGTCACACCGGGCGTGTCGACGATGTCGATCGTCACCGACTTGCCGTTGCGTTCGATCTCGACGTCCTCCTTGCGGCGGGCGCGGCGCGTTTCGTGAGCGATGTGGCTCTCGGTACCGATCGCGTCGCCGGTCCAGTCGCGGGCGATACGATTTGCGAGGGTCGTTTTGCCGGCGTTCGGCGGGCCGTAGATTCCGATCCGTTTCGGTTCCTGTTCGGAGAACAGGCCGTCGGTCACACGAGAGATGCTATCTTTGAGTCCTGTTAACAATCCCATCCTTGGGGGCCTCCGGCACCACGGGGTGCGTCTGCGCGTACAACCGAACTGGATCCACTTAAGCCTACGTCAGACGAGTTGTGAGTCCCCTCGGTGTGACGGTCACGTACTCGAGAGCATTTCACACGGGCACGAAATCGGCACGCTCTTTTTGCCCGAGAGAGCGCGTTCAGCCAGTGTCACTTCCCGATCGCCTCGAACAGGTCGGTATCGTCGTCGGCTGTGCCATCCTGCTGGCGCTTCCCACGAGCGCGCTGCTTGGCATCTTCGTCGACGCGGTCTTCCTGCCGTGGCAGCTCAGCCTCCTCGCCCTGCTGCCGGGGATTCCGGTCGGCTTCCTCGCAGCCTCGGAGTCGCGGCTGACCTACGGCCACGTCTGGCGGTTTGCGATCACGAACTGGCTGGTGGCGTTCGTCCTCTGGGGCGCGTTCGACATCTCCCAGGACGGCACCGAACTCGGCCTCGCGCTTGCGTGTTGGGGCGGGGCGTTCGTCGCCGGGCTGGCGGTGGCGACGACGGATAGCTGGCTCCCGCAGCTTCGCTCCTGAAGCGTTGCAAGAGCCGCCCTACTCCGTGAGAACTAGCACGTACCGCGTCAGCGACCGATGGACGCGGCGCTCGAATGCGGCGTCGATCTCCCAGCCCGCCTCGCGGGCTGGTTCATCCCAGTGACGGTCGGCGACGATGACCGCCCGCGAGGCGACGCGCCGAGCTTCGCTCAGTGCACCACCAACCAGGTCGGAGAGTCGGTGGGTTTCGATCTTCGACTGCCGGCCGTAGGGTGCGTCGAAGACGACTGCGTCGACCGCGTCGTCGGCAAGCGGAAGGGCGGTCGCGTCGCCGCGGGCGATCCCCCACGAGCCCCGAGAGACGCCCGACGGTGACGGTGTGTCGTCGTCCAGAAAGTGCGAGAGGTTTTTCCGGGCCCCGTCGACCATCTTCGCCTGTGCGTCGGTGCCGAGGACGTCCGCCCCGACGAGGCCGACCTCGACGAGCACGCCGCCAGTTCCACACATCGGGTCGAGGACGGTTCGGCCGGACCGGGCGCCGGCGACGTTGGCCACGGCGCGCGCGAGCAGGGGATCCATGCTGCCGGGCTGGAAGAAGGGTTTGTCAGTCGGCGCACGCTCGCCGAAGTCGCGAACGCTCTCAGCGGCGAGCCAACCGAGCGCACAGACCGAGGCGGAGCCGTCGTCCGAAACAGCGGACGCGGCCGACCCCTCCTCGCTATCCGTTCCGGCCGAAAACGCCGCCCGGAGGACGTGGTCTGGATCGTCGAGGTCGACCGTGAAGCCGCGCTCGACGAGCACCTGACCCAGCGCGCGCTCGGCATGCTGGGTGTCGACCCCCGTCGACCCGCGGACGTCGACCGCGCGAACGGCGACGGTACCCTGTCGATCGAGGGTGGCCGCAGCGAGCAGCGCGCGAGCGCCGGAGACGCTGGCGTCGGTGCGTCCGAGCAACTCGCTCGCGCGGTGAACGTAGGCCAAGCCACGGACGCGGTCAGGGACGATCCCGCGCGCGACGGCGAGACCCGGCGCAATCCGCCGGACGCCGGTCGCGGCGCTTTCGGCCTCGTAGGCCGCGAACGCGTCGTCCTCGCCGCCGAGTTCGAGGAGATACACGCGCAAGATTCACCCGGGAACGGCCAAGAGGGTACCGTTTTCGCCGCCATGGCGCTGGCAGGGAGGATAGACGAGGCTGGCGGCGGGACGGAACCGACCGACCGAGCGGGCTGACAGTCAAACAACCGGACAAATCAGGTGGCGGCACCAACCTTTATAAACCTTAAATACGTCTTTTTAAGCGACTTATGACGGACCCGAAGGACACCATCAACATCGAAAACGTGGTGGCGTCGACCGGCATCGGACAGGAACTCGATCTCCAGAGCGTTGCAATGGACCTAGAAGGGGCCGACTACGACCCCGAGCAGTTCCCCGGTCTCGTCTACCGCACCCAGACACCGAAGTCTGCGGCACTGATCTTCCGCTCGGGGAAGATCGTCTGTACCGGCGCAAAGAGTACCGACGACGTCCACGAGAGCCTGCGTATCGTCTTCGACAAGCTCCGTGAACTCCAGATACAGGTCAACGAGGATCCAGAGATCGTCGTCCAGAACATCGTCACCTCGGCCGACCTCGGACGCAATCTTAACCTGAACGCGATCGCAATCGGCCTCGGCTTAGAGAACATCGAGTACGAGCCCGAGCAGTTCCCGGGTCTCGTCTACCGCCTCGACGAGCCCGAGGTCGTCGCCCTGCTGTTCGGCTCGGGCAAGCTCGTCATCACCGGCGGCAAGAAGCCGGTGGATGCCGAGCACGCCGTCGACAAAATCGTCTCCCGACTCGAAGACCTCGGCTTGCTCGAGTAATCGACGCGACAGCGGGGGAGTTCGGTCGGCGGCGAGCGTCGCTTACGGCTCGAGGACGACTTTTCCGAAGAGACTCTCACTGAGGACCGCACTTTGGGCTGCGTCGGCCGCGTCGAGATCGTCGCTGCGCGCGGTCCGTATCTCGATGGCGCCCGTCTCGAGCAAGTGTGCGATTCCACGCAGCGGCACCCGCAAGTCCGGCGTGTTGAACATGCTCATGAAGTGGTAGCTGACGTCGTTGGACCTCGCGACGCCGTCGTTCGAAAAGGCCGGATCCGGACTGTTCTCGCCGATTCCGACGACCCGACAGCCCGTCGCGGCCACGTCGGCGTCGAACTGGAGATACTCGTCCAACCGGTGGTCGAGGACGACGTCGACACCGCCGTCGGAGGCCTCGAGCACCGGTTGGACGAGGTCGTCACGGCTGTAGTCCAGGACGGTCTCTGCGCCGAGTTCGCGGAGAACGTCGTGATACTCGGGTGCTGCGGTGGCGATCGGACGGGCGCCAACTGCAGCGGCGAGCTGGACGGCGACGTGGCCGACGCCGCCGGAGCCGCCGTGGACGAGACAGTACTCGGCGGGATCGAGGTCGGCCAGATCGACCAGCGCCCGCCAGGCCGTGACGCCGACGACGCCCGCAGCACCGGCATCGGCCGCATCGACGCCGTCGGGGAGGTGGACGACGCGATCGGTTGGAACCGTCGCGTACTCCGCGTACGCTCCCTGGTGAGTACCGTTGCCGATCCCGGTGCCGTAGACGCGGTCGCCGACCGCGAACTCGGAGACGGCCGTGCCGACAGCTGTGACGGTGCCTGCGAAATCGACGCCGGGCGTAAAGGGGAGCGCCACGGGCTCGTAGGAGCCATCACAGAAGTAGGTGTCGACGGGGTTAACGCCCGCAGCGGCCACCTCGACAAGGAGTTCGTCCGCGTCGGGTTCGGGGCGGTTGACGTCCTCGACCTGCAGTACCTCGGGTCCGCCGTGTTCGCGCAAGCGTACGGCTCGCATGTGGGTCGGACCGAGGGCGTAGGGCGGCAAAAGGCTGCCTGACCGCCGTCGCCTCACTCCACGAGACGCTCGATCTCGGTGACCAAAATATCGCTGGCGCCCGCGTTCTTGACCGCCGTGATCGTCTCGAAGACGTCGCGTTCGTCGACGACGGCGTGGACGGCGACTTTCTGTCCCCCGCCGTTGGCGATGTCCATGATCGTCGGGCCGCCGAGGCCGGGGATGACGTCACGGACGGCCTCGAGGCGGTCCTCGGGGACGTTCATCATCAGGTAGCGCTTGCCGTCGGCCGCGAGGACCGAAGAAAGCGCGGTCCGAATCTCCTGTACTTTCGGCTCGTCGGCAACGTCGGCGCGGGCGACGAGGTGGACCGAACTCTGGAGGACTTCCTCGACGATCGCCAAGCGGTTCATCTTCAGGGTCGTCCCCGTCGAGGTGATGTCGACGATGGCGTCGGCCATCTCGACGTGGGGAGTCAACTCGGTGGCGCCCGTGACCTCGACGATGTCGGGCTCGATCCCGCGCTCGTCGAAGAAGTCGCGAGTGACGTTCGGGAACTCCGTCGCGACGGTCTTGCCGGCGAGGTCGGCGGCCGCCTCGATCTCGCTGTCTTCGGGTGCGGCGAGAACGAGCCGGCAGCGACCGAACTGGAGGTCGAGTAGCTCCTCGACGGGTTCGGTTTCGGCCTCGCGGACCTGATCTAGACCAGTGATTCCGATGTCGGCGGCGCCGTCGGAAACGTACTCGGGGATGTCGGCCGCGCGGGCGAACAGCACGGTTACGTCGGGATCGACCGTCTCCGCGTAGAGTTTGCGGTCGGCACCGTTCTCGATGTGTAGCCCCGCCCGCTCTAGGAGGTCGATCGTCGGCTCGTGCAGGCGGCCCTTGTTGGGAACGGCGATTCGCATTTGCTCCCCATTCGGGACCGGCAGGCAACTGTCTTTTCATCCGGATTGGCTGCCGTATGGTGGGTCTCGGAGGGGGTGACGAAGGTCGAGTTTGTTTTCGAAGGTGAAGCGAGCCTGTAGGATTGAATTCCAAATCCAGTTCGTGAGAGTCTTCTCGATCGAGGCCGTACGGTGCGTATGCGCGACTTAGACGAAACCGACGCCGAAATTCTGGCGATGCTCCAAGAGAACGCCCGACGGCCGTTCAGCGAGATCGCCGAGAGAGTGGGACTCTCGGGACCGGCCGTCTCAGACCGCGTGACGCGCCTCCAGGAGGCTGGCGTGATCGAGCGGTTCACCGTCGACGTCGACCAGTCACAGCTCCGGGCCGGTGTGCCGGTGTTCGTCCGGGCGACGCCTCCGACGGAGGTGGACGACGAGAGACTATCGGGGGTCGAGAGGTGCAGGGAGACCGTCGCGGCCGCCGACGCCGTCGAGCACGTCTTCGTGACCGCCGACGGAGAGCTCTGGTTTTACGCCCGTGTCCAGGTCGGGAGCGTCCGGCGCTGGCTCGACGGGCTGCTCCCCGACGGCGCGGAGTACGCGGTGACGCTGGTCGACGACGCGGCGTGGACCCCCTCGCTCGACGGCGCCGCGTTCGCACTCACCTGCACAGAGTGTGGGAACACGGTCGACAGCGAGGGCGAATCGACCCGGATCGATGGCGAGATCTACCACTTCTGCTGCCCGTCCTGTGCGGGTCGCTTCGAGGAGCGGTACGATCGATTCGAATCGGACGCCTGAGTGAGGACATGCAACTTTGGAAAGTAAGGTATAGCGGAGAGAGTACTTTGGGTTCTAACGGACAAACTGCCTAAGTGAGGGGGACGTAGAGAGACACAATGAGTACACGGATCGCCCACCTCGAGATCTCGGGGATGTCCTGTTCGACCTGCTCGGGGAGCGTCGAAGACGCCGTCGAGGCGGTAGACGGCGTCACCTCGGCGAGTGCGAACTACGCCACCGACGAGGGGACCGTCGAGTACGACCCGGAGGAGACGTCGCTCGGGGATATCTACGACGCGATCGAGAGCGCTGGGTACGAGGCGGCTGCAGAGACGACGACGGTTCCCGTTCTGGGAATGTCGTGTACCAGCTGCTCGGAGTCGGTCGCAGACGCCGTCTCCGGGCTTCCGGGCGTGATCAGCGTCGACGTGAACGTCGCCGCCGACGAAGCCCGGATTCGGTACAACCCGAACGACGGCTCTCTCGCGGGGATTCGCCGCACAATCGAGGAGGCGGGCTACGAGCCGGTCGTCGAGGACGACGATGAAGCGGGCGACGAGGCGAGCGGGCGCGAGTCAGCCGTCGAGCGCGAGCTGCGCCGCCAGCGCCGACTGGTGCTCGGCGGTGGGCTGCTGACACTGCCGTTCGTGCCGATGATGGTCGACATGCTGTTCGGCCTCGCGGGACTCTCTTCGCCGGTTCCAGCAGCGATCGCCCACCTGCCGGGGGGGCTCGAGTTCGTCCTGGCGACGGCCCTGATGGCGACGCTCGGCAGAGAGTTTCTCGTGGGCGCCTACCGGGCATTCGCGAACGAGCGGCGGGCGAACATGGACACTCTCGTGGCCATGGGTACCTCAGCAGGGTACGTCTACAGTACGGCCGTCCTCTTCGAACTCATCGCTGGCGCGGGGCTGTACTTCGAGGCCGTCGCGTTCATCCTCTGGTTTATCACCCTCGGCAACTGGCTCGAGGCGCGTTCGAAGGCCCGTGCGGGCAGCGCGCTTCGGGAGCTACTCGAGATGGAAGCCGACGAGGCGACCCTCGTGGAGTGGAATCCAGACGGAGGCGACGGCGGGACCGCCGGCGAAGAGCGCCAGGTACCTCTCGACGCCGTCGAGCCCGGCGACGTGATGAAGGTGCGACCGGGCGAACAGATTCCGACCGACGGCGTCGTACTCGATGGCGAGAGCGCGGTCGACGAGTCGATGCTGACCGGCGAGTCGGTCCCGGTCGAAAAGGGCGCAGGCGACGAGGTCGTCGGCTCGACGATCAACGAAAACGGCGTCCTACTCGTCGAGGCAACGAAAACCGGCTCCGAGACGGCGATCCAGCAGATCGTCGACCGGGTCAAAGAAGCCCAGTCGCGCCAGCCCGAGATCCAGCGGCTGGTCGACCGGGTTAGTGCCTACTTCGTCCCCGCGGTGATCGCCAACGCCCTTCTCTGGGCAGCCCTGTGGATCGCCTTCCCCGAACAACTCGCAGGGTTCGTCGACGTACTGCCCCTCTGGGGGCTCGTCGAAGGTGGCCCGGAGGTCGCGGCGGTCGGCGGCGCCGGGGTTCCCATCTTCGAGTTTTCGGTGATCGTCCTCGCCTCCGCGTTGCTGATCGCCTGTCCCTGCGCGCTGGGGCTGGCGACGCCGGCGGCGACGATGGTCGGCTCGACGCTGGCCGCCACCAACGGCGTCCTGTTCAAAGGCGGCGACGTGTTAGAGCAGGTCCGGGGCATCGATACGGTCGTCTTCGACAAGACGGGGACGCTGACGCACGGCGAGATGGTGCTGACTGACGTCGAACTCGTCGGAGAGCAGGCGGCTGCAGACGGCGGCGCGGCGGATGGCACCGCCCCCGACGGGGGTGCGCTCACGGCACCGACAGAGCGCGAGGGGGATCTCGCGTCGCTCGTCCTCGGCGCGGCAGCCACGGCCGAATCCGGCTCCGAGCACCCGATCGCCCGGGCGATCGTCGCGGGCGCGAAAGAGCGCGACATCGAGGTCGGCGATCTCGAGGCGTTCGAAAACGTCCCGGGTCACGGCGTCCGTGCCGAGACCGGCCGCGGGAGCGTACTGATCGGACGTCGGAAGCTGCTCGAAGAGGCTGGGATCGACACCGAACCCGCAGAAGCGACCCTGACACGGCTCGAGCGCGAGGGGAAGACGGCGATGGCGGTCGCCGTGGATGGCCAGTTGTTGGGCGTGCTCGCGGTCGCCGACGAGGTCCGCGAGAGCGCGACCGAGACCGTCGCCGCGCTCCGAGAGCGGGGCACCGAGGTCGTGATGCTCACTGGAGACAACGAGCGAACCGCGAGAGCGGTCGCCGAGCGCGTCGGAATCGACCCCCAGAACGTCCGCGCGGAGGTGCTGCCCGAGGACAAGGCCGATCACATCGAGGCGCTGCAGACGGGCGGCGAGGACGGGCCGGGCGCCAGGGTCATGATGGTTGGCGACGGGGTCAACGACGCGCCAGCGCTGACGACCGCCCAGGTCGGGGTCGCGATCGGCTCCGGGACCGACGTCGCGATCGAGTCGGCCGACGTGACGCTGATGCGGGACGATCCCGCGGACGTGTTGAAGGCCGTCCGCATCGCCGAGGCGACGATCTCGAAGGTGCGCCAGAACCTCTTCTGGGCGTTTGCCTACAACACGACATTGATCCCGATCGCCTCGCTTGGCCTGCTGAACCCAGCGCTGGCGGGGCTCGCGATGGCGACCTCGAGCGTGAGCGTGATGGCGAACAGCCTGGCGTTTACGAACTACGATCCCCACGAGGACTACCGGCTGGCCATGACGCGGCCGCTCTCGTGGCTCCGGGCGCGGTTCTGAGAGACAGCGGGAACGCGGGGTTCTAGATGTCGAAGAGGAACTCAGCGATCGGAATCGTCAGGTAGGCCTCGACGAATGCGGCCAGGACGAGAACGAGCCAGGCGAGCAGGACCAGCAGTCCGGTTCCCAGGAGGTACTCACGGGTGAACAGCGCCTCGCGAGTCCCGAGGAGGCGCTGGCTGGCACGGTGGACGAACCGAAAGCCGACGCCAGCGGCGACGAACAGCGCCGGCAGCTCGAAGACGCCGTGAGGGACCAGGAGCGCGAGGATGGGACCGAACCCGGTCTCCAGCCCGGAGACGACCGCGAGATTGCCGACGAGGACGCCGTTTAGGACCATAATAAGGACCGTGACCAGGCCGAGTGTGAGCGCGCCGAAGATCGACATCAGGAACGGCGGTGTGTTGTTGACGATGAAAAACGTCGCCGTCAGTTCGAACGGGTCGCCCTCAGCTTGCGGATCGAGTTCGTCGCCGAACTCGTCTTCGAAGAGTTCGAGGATCAGCTCGGTGAGGTCGACGCCTGCGGCGACGAGCGCGACGCCGACGAGGATGCCGAGCCCGAAGAACCCGGTCGCGAGGGCGACGTGCGGGCGGTGTTCGGTCCAGACGTCGTCGAGAGCGACGAGCAGGTGGGGCGCGAGGTTGCGGACCACGAGCAAGAAGAGTCCGAAACCGAGTGCCAGGACGAGCGATCCGACGGCAGCGTCGGTGGTCTCCGTACCGTGTATCGCGGGAATCGCCGCAGCACTCACGAGCGAGAGGAGCGCAAGCGCGGAGAGTAGAACCGTCCAGTTCCGGACAGTGCGGTCGTCGGGCGAGTCGGAGCCATCGCCCCCGGGCGGTCGATCCGGGCCTCCCACCGAGGGAGCCTCGCGCTCGCGGACAGTACCGGCGGCAACGCTATCGTCGTCTTCGTCGCCGTTCATACCGTTTCGTACGTCGAATCTCGTGTTAAAGACGGCGACTGAACGATCAGTCAACTAGAGCGGCGTCGCGGGGTCAATCGTCGCCGACGAGACGCTGGATCTGCCGGCGTAACTGAGATCGTCCTCGCTGGCTACGGGCGATCCTCGCGTAGTTGGCGCCGGACTGGGCGAGCCAGAGGAGCTTGGAGCGCCGGAGGCGACGATCGAGGTCGGTGGTGAGTGAAACTGGCCCGTTCTCGGTGTAGGCGCGCCTGAATCGGCGTCGAAGTGTCTCACGTTGTTGTTTCGGGAACCGATACCGATCGACGAACCGGATCTCGGCGCGAGCGAGGGCGTACTCGGCGTACGTGAGATGGGCGTTCCCCCAGTCGAGGACGGCGGCGATTCCCCCCTCCTCGCGAGAGAGGAGATTCGCGGGCTGGTAGTCGCCGTGGGTGAGGACTGGCCGGCAATCCGAGTCGCCAGTAACGGGGATCGACAGTGCCCGGATCGGCGACTTCGGGGCCGGATCGACCGCGTGCCAGCCGTCCGGATCACGAACGTGGAGGGAGCCGGCACGGTCGGCGAAGGCGTGAGTTCCGCCGTCACGATTCGCCGCGAGCGCGAGACCGCCGACGCGGTCGGCCGGACAGGCGCAGTGGAGGCGACCAAGCAGCCGCCCGGCCTCGGCGGCAAGGTCCCGTCGGTGGTCGGGGTCGAGGGCGGCGTACCGGCCGCGGAGGGGCTCTCCCTCGCAGCACTCGTAGAGCGCCCAGCGGGTCGGCCCCTCGAGAGAGGCACCACGAACGGTACCAGACGCAAGGACCGAAGGCACCGGCAGGTCGGTGCGCTCACCCACGAGGCGGACGACGAGGGGTTCGACGACGTCGCCAGTCCAGACGCTCGCACCGCCGAGCTTGCAGACCGCACGCCCCGGATCGTTATCGAGCGAGAGGAGGTAGGTGTCGGCGACCGAACCCGCAGTTGCTCGCTGCCAGGACGCAAGGGAGGCGCCGAGAGCGTCGTCAACGATGTGATCGAGAACGCGCTCCATTCGACTCTGAATGGTCGGGCGAGCGTCCTAATCGTTCGGGTCGGGGCGGCGCGTCTATAGTGACAACTGAAACGAGTTACACACTGCTCGCAGCTAAACGGCCGGGAGGCGGTGTTGTGGACCGCCTCTCGGCCGTGGATCGCGAGCAGGTGTGCAATGACTTTCAGTGGCTACTATAGTAGAGGGATCACCGCTGGTCGGGAGTCGACTTGGCGAAAGAACGAACAGGAGTCACTGCGTCGGCCAAGATATGCAGGAGACGACTGCGGCGGCGAAAGCGCGGACGGCCGCAGCGGCGAAACGATTCGGGAGCCGCGTCCGCCACAGCCTCCGCGGTGTCGCCTACCGGAGCTACTACCGGCTCGCGCGGGCGAACTACGAACGCGAGCTGTTCGCCCGCCACAATCGGACGCCTGCGGGCACGTTTCGGTGCTACGAGCCGCTGAACCGCCACGGCGACGACCGGATGCTCGCGGCGGTCGACGCCCGCTGTGGGTCGGACGCAGTCGTCTACGACGCGGGCGCCAACGTCGGAATCTACGCGCTCGCACTGACGACGGGCGAGCCGGATCGTCGAGTGGTGGCGTTCGAGCCCGCACCCCTGACCGTCGAACAACTCCGGGCGAACGTCCGTCTGAACCGGCTGGAAGACCGAATCGAGGTGCGAGCGTGCGGGCTCGGCGAAGAGAGCGACACGCGTCCGTTCTACGTCTCTACATACCCCGAACTGTCGGGATTCGACCGGAAGAGCGCGACGCGGTGGGAGGCGCGAGTCGAGTCGGTCGTGTCGGTACCGATTCGTCGAGTAGACGGCCTCCTCGGAGATCTCCCACCACCGGACGCGATCAAACTCGACGTCGAGGGTGCAGCCGCGGCTGTCCTGCGGGGTGCCCGTGAGACACTCGAACGCCACCACCCGGTGCTGTTCGTGGAGATACACGATCAGGGACTCTCTGCAGACGTGCCAGGGGAGATCCACGACCTGTTGGTATCCCTCGAGTACGACGTACTGGTGGAGACGAACGGTGAGTTCTGGCGCTGCGAGCCGCGGTAGGCGACGCAGCGATCGAAGAGTACGCCGTCCGTAGCGACGAGAGGCGAGCCCCGCAGGTCGACGGGTGCCGACTGGCCGAAGCTACATGTGGCCGTGGCCAAATATGTGATCGATGTCACAGATGTCGGAGCCAGCAGTCCTCGCGCGGACGTCTCTCTCAAGGACGCTGCTCGATCGACTGAGTGTCCGAGTCGAGACAGTCGACGACCGACCGTCCATCGAGATACGAACACCGATCACAGACGACGCAGTTGCCACAGTACCCGCCTGCAGCCCCGGCGACGTCACCGCAGCTGCCGAACGCGCTCGCGAGGCCCAGTCGTCGTGGGCGAACCGGTCAGTCAACGAGCGCGCCACCGTCCTCGAGCGATTCGGCGACCTAATCGACAACCACCAGGAGACGGTGCTCGATATCGTCCAACTCGAGACAGGAAAGGCGCGCCACCACGCGCTCGAGGAGGTCCTCGACGTTCCGCTTACGTGTTCGTACTACGCCGAGAACGGGTCTGCAGTTCTTGCAGACGAGACGCGTTCCGGAGCGGTCCCGCTCGCCGCCGACGCCACGGTAACCTACGAACCAGTCGGCGTCGTCGGAGTGATCTCGCCGTGGAACTATCCGCTGACGCTGGCGATAACCGACGCCATACCGGCGCTGCTCGCCGGCAACGCCGTTATCTGCAAACCCGACGAGCGGACGCCACTGATCGCGCTCGTACTCGCTCAACTGCTCGAGAAGGCGGGGCTCCCCGACGGACTCTTCCAGATCGTTACCGGCGAGGGGTCGACTGTCGGTCCCGCGATGATCGATGCGGTCGATTACGTTTCCTTCACGGGCGGGACAGAAACGGGACGAACCGTCGCCGAGCAGGCTGGACGAAACCTGATCGGCTGCTCGCTCGAGCTGGGTGGGAAGAACCCGATGCTCGTCCTCGACGACGCCGATCCTGAGACGGCTGCCCGCGGCGCGGTCAAGGGAGCCTTTACCAACGCAGGTCAGCTCTGTCTGGCGCCCGAGCGGATCTACGTCGACGAGCGTCGGTACGACGAGTTCCTCGACGCGTTCGTCGGCGCGACCCGCGGGCTGTCGATCGGCCTCGAATTCGGCTACGGCCCCGACGTGGGCTCGCTAATCGACGACACACACCTCGAGCGCGTTCGTGGCCGCGTCGAGAGTGCGGTCGACAACGGTGCCTCGCTGCTTTCGGGCGGACGCACTCGACCGGATGTCGGCCCGTTCTGCTACGAGCCGACGATTCTGACGGACGTCGAGCCGGACTCGCCGATCGTCCGCGAGGAGACGTTCGGCCCCGTCGTCACGGTCACTCCCGTCGCCGACGTCGACGAGGCGGTCGAGCGGGCCAACGACACGCCCTACGGCCTCAACGCGAGCGTCTGGACGGCCGACCGCTCGCGGGGTCGCGCGGTCGCCCGGAGAATTGACTGCGGAACAGTCTGTGTCAACGACCCGTACACGGTCGGCTGGGCGGCCGTCGACGCCCCCATGGGCGGCTTCGGGGACTCCGGGCTTGGCCGCCGCCACGGCCCCGAAGGCCTCCGGCGATACGTCGACGCCAGGACGATCGCGACCTCGCGGATCGGTCCGCTGGATGCACCATCGGGCGTCTCGACGCGCTGGTTCGCCGGGTTCATGAGCGGACTGGCGGCGGTCCAGCGACAACTGACGAGGTGGCTGCCGTGACTGACACCGATCCCGACGTCTTTCTCACCGGCTTTCCCGGCTTCCTCGGCTCGGCGCTGGCAGAGCGCGTACTCGCACGTGGTGACGGCCCCGTCGCCTGTCTGGTTCAGCCCCAGTATCTGGAGACCGCGCGCCAACGCGTGAACGCGATCACGGCGGATCTCGAGGGCGTCGACCGAGACGACGTTCGCCTCTACGAGGGGGACATCACGGACCCCGACCTCGGCCTCCGCGAGGGGATCGAGGCACTCGAAGGGGTCGACGAGATCTACCATCTCGCAGCAGTGTACGACCTCGGCGTCGAACCTGACCTCGCGGAGGCGGTCAACGTAGGCGGCACCGAGCACGTTCTCGCAATCGCCGAAGAACTGGCCGTCGATCGGTTCCACTACGTCAGCACCTGTTACGTCAGCGGCCGCTACGACGGCGTCTTCACCGAAGATCACCTTCGGGAGGGGCAGACGTTCAACAACCACTACGAGGAAACCAAGTACCGCGCGGAGGTGGCGGTACAGAATCGGATGGACGACGGTTTCCCGGCAACGGTCTACCGCCCTGCGATCGTCGTCGGCGACAGCCAGCACGGCGAGACGGACAAGTACGACGGCCCCTACTACCTGCTTCGGCTACTGCTCGCTCAGCCAGCCCGACTCTCGGTGCTGTTCACGCTCCCGGGTGCGAGCGACGCCGAACTCAACGTCGTCCCCCGAGATTTCGTCGTCGACGCGATCAGCTACCTCAGCGGTCGTGGCGACTCGATCGGCGAGGTCTACCAGCTGTGTGATCCCGCACCGCTTCCAGTTACGCGGTTCGTCGACGTTCTCGCCGACGCTGCCGGACACCAAACCGTGCGTCTGCCGACAACGAAATCGCTCGCCCGGGCGGGTAGCGAGCACCTCGGGTCGTCCCTGCTTGGGATCGATCTCGAGCCAGAAACGCTCGCCTACCTCGATCACCCGACGCGGTACGCCTGCCCGAAGACGCGACGAGCGCTTTCGGGCAGCGGGCACGAGGTACCACCAGTCGAGTCGTACGTGGATCGACTGGTGGAATACGTGCGGCGCAATCCGGACGTAGGCGACGACCCAATGGTCTGATCGAGCACGAGACCGCACGCAGTACCTCAACGATATCGGACCGATACGCTAACCCACTCGGCGCGAGAAGCGCCCCGCATGAGTGCGAACCGACTCGCGATCGTCGGCGGACAGGTGCTGCGACCCGATGGCGCGATCGAACGGGCTGACGTGCTGGTAGACGAAGAGAGTGGAACGGTACTCGAGGTGGGCGACGACCTCGCCGGGGATGCCGAGAGGACCCTCGACGCGACCCAGGGGCTGGTGACGCCAGGGTTCGTCAACGGCCACTGTCACGTCGCGATGACACTGCTTCGGGGCTACGCCGACGACAAGCCCCTGGACGCGTGGCTTCAGGAGGATATCTGGCCGACAGAAGCCGCGCTGACGCCTGCAGACGTCCGCGCAGGCGCCGAGCTCGGGCTCGTCGAGATGATCAAAGGGGGGGTGACAGCCTTTGCGGATATGTACTTCATGGTGCCCGAGATCGCCGCCGCCGTCGAAGCGGCCGGCGTCCGCGCCCGGATCGGCCACGGCGTCGTGACCGTCGGGAAAGACCTCGAGGACGCCCGCGAGGACGCCACCGAGGGACTCGAGATCGCCCGCGAGTTCGACGGCGCCGCAGGCGGGCGGATTCGGACAGCGTTTATGCCCCACTCCCTGACGACGGTCGCCGAGGAAATCCTCGAGGAGTTCGTCCCGAAGGCCCGCGGGGCCGGCGTTCCGCTGCACTACCACGCCAACGAGACGGTCGACGAGGTGACGCCGATCGTCGAGGAACACGGCGTTCGTCCGCTCGAGTACGCCGACGAACACGGGATGCTCGAGGAGGGTGATTTCCTGGCTCACTGCGTTCACGTCGACGAGCGCGAGATCGAGCTCCTCGCGGAGTCTGGCGTCGGCGCGATCCACTGTCCGGCCTCGAACATGAAACTCGCAAGCGGAATGGCCCCCATCCAGGAGATGCTCGACGCAGGTGCCAGGGTGGGGATAGGTACCGACGGCGCCGCCTCGAACAACGACCTCTCGATCTTAGACGAAGCTCGCGATGCCGCGATGATCGGCAAGCTCGCCGCAGAAGACGCGAGCGCGGTCGACGCCGGGACCATCGTCGAGCTGTTGACAGCGCGTGGCGCCGAGGCCGTCGGTCTTCCCGCCGGACGGCTCGAGTCGGGGGCGCCCGCAGATCTGGCGGTGCTCGATCTCGACCAGCCACATCTGACGCCTGCCCACGACGTGGCGAGCCATCTCGCCTACGCCGCCGCCGCGAGCGACGTCCGGCACACGATCTGTGACGGAACCGTGCTCATGCGTGATCGCGAGGTACAGACGCTAGACGAAGGTGCGGTGATGAACCGTGCCCGCGAACAAGCGGCGTCGCTCGTCACTCGAGCCGAGGAGTAAGCGCCGGCCACAATTTCCGGAAGGGGAACACAGCGTAGCGGAGCGACGGTCAGCGTCCCGTCCACTTCAGCAGCAAGAGCGTCCCCTCGAAGAGGACGATCATCGTGAGCGTCACGAACACCGGCGCCATCGCGGTCGGGTCGAAGGTGAACATGAACGCGAGTCCGAGGAAGCCCGCCCAGAAGAACAGTCGCTTTTCGGCCAGCCACTCCCGGGTGGTGACGCCCATCATGATCGCGAGCATGATAAAGAGCGGAATCTGGAAGACGATCGCGAGGAAGCCGGTGAGGGTGATCACGAGGTCGAACGTCTCCCCGAGCGCGTAGGCGATCATCGCACTCCCCTCCGAGTAGAACGTGAAGTACTGGAAGAGGATCGGGAGGATCACGAGATACGAGAAGATCATCCCGACGCCGGCGAGGACGACGCTCGTCGGGACCGCTGCGAGGTAGTACTTGCGCTCGTTGGGGTAGAGCCCGGGGCGCATGAACAGGTAACACTGGTAGACGAACATCGGTAACGCGACCATGATCCCCAGTAGCGCGGAGACCTTGATCCGGGTCAGCCACAGTTCAAGTGGGTGATAGATGTGTGGCGGGCGTTCGGTAGCATTCGGAATCACGTCGGTCCAGATGAACGTGATGACATCCGATGCCCACAACAGCCCGACCGCCGTCCCGGCCGCACCGAACAGCAACACGACCGCCAGGCGGAGGATCATCTCCTCGATGTGATCGGCCAGGGGCATCTCCTGGTCGTCCGGAGGGGTCGAGACGCCGCCGAGATCGTCGTCGTCGATCGACTGCTTTCGGTTCTTCTTGTGGGCGCTTTCGGTCGAGGAGGGGGGTGAGTACGCATTGACCCGAGAGCCCGCGTAGATCTCGGGGCCGCCGTTGAGGAGTCCTTCGCCGTCGGTCTCGACAGGATGGGGCTCGCCGTCCGACTCGACCGCTGGATCGTCGGAGTCGGCGTCTGCGTCCGGCTCGTCTGCATCTGTCTCGGCGTCTGCGTCGGCGTCTGCATCTGTCTCGGCGTCTGCGTCGGCGTCTGCATCTGTCTCGGCGTCTACGTCGGCGTCTGCATCTGTCTCGGCGTCTACGTCGGCGTCTGCATCTGTCTCGGCGTCTACGTCGGCGTCGGCATCTGCCTCGGCGTCTACGTCGGCATCGGACCCGGTCTCTTTGTCGTCGCTGTCCGCGTCGGCGTTCGCGCGCGGCTGCTCGTCGTCCGACTCGGCCGCCGGATCGTCCTGGGCGGTGTCGTCGGACGAGGGGGCTGCAGCCTGCGTCTCGTCGGCGGTGGGGGGCTGTGGGGCGTCCGAGTCGTCCGCGGACTCGTCCGGCCGCTGGTCGGTCCCACCGTCGTCCGGCTCGTCCGGCATCTATGTGACATAGATTCGGCCCCAGTTATAGGCCTTTTTCTTACGAGCACCTGCAGAGAGTGTGGAACCGAACCGGCGGCGAGCCGGCGAAGGTACACGAAAGGTTGATAACTGGATGTAGGGTATCGACAGACAGGAATGAGTTCTGCGGTCGGCGAAGACACCGCGCAAGCTATCAACAGCGGCCGAGAGACGATCGGAACGCTACTCTCTGCCGCGCAGACGCATCTACAGAAGGTGTTCATCGTCTTCGTCATCGGATTCATGGGGTCGTTTTACGCCCTGCGAGTCTGGATCTGGGACTTCTTGGAGGAGACGGCGACGGCGGAGATGGATCCGGATCTGGTGCAGGCGACCGACATCATCACCCGAACACCGTTCGAGGTAATCCTGCTTCAGGCTAAAATCGGGCTGTTCATCGGGGTTCTGGTCGCGATCCCTGCACTCCTTTACTTTTCCCGAGACGCCCTGCGAAAGCGGGGTGTCGAGAGCGTCGTCCCGATCTCGAAGTGGTATATGGCGGCGTTCGCCGCAGCGTCTATCTCGCTGTTTTCTGCCGGAGTCGCCTACGCCTACGGGATCTTCTTCCCCTACGCGTTTTACTTCCTCGGAGAGGTCAGCTACTCCGCCGGCGTGAAACCGAGCTGGGGCATCACGGAGTTCACCGAGTTCGTCGCCCTGCTCACGCTCTCGTTCGGACTGGCAGCCCAGCTCCCGCTGTTCATGGGGGTGCTTTCCTACACCGAGATCGTCCCCTACGAGTTCTTCCGTGACAAGTGGCGCCACGCGATCGTCACCCTCACCGCGTTCGGCGCGGTGTTCTCGCCGCCGGACCCGTTCACGCTGATCATGTGGGCGATCCCGCTCGTGTTGCTGTACGTGTTCAGTTTGGGCGTCGCAAAGTTGGTCGCGAACACTCGCCGCCGCGGCGCAGCAGAGATCGGCAGCGGCGTCGGACTGGTCAAACGACGCGTGCTCCAGTTTACCGCACTGATCGCCGCCGCCACCGCCGTCTCCGCAGCCGCGTTTCAGGCCGGCGCTCGCGAGTACTACATCGAGACCGTGCTCCCGTACATCCCGTCGTACCTCCAGTCCGAGGGGCCGACTACGCTCGACATACTGGTGACCCAGCACGGGCTCCTCGGCATCGTCGGGGCCGGTGTGCTCATCGCGGTCGGGCTAGGGCTTGCGATCCTCGTGGTCGTGACGATTAAAGTCCTCCAGAGCCCGGTCTATCCGCGCGAATCGGCGCTACGGACGGCACAGACCGCCGAGGACGTCGACTTCGACGTACTGGACGCAACCGACATCGAGCGCGTTCCGGCACCAGTCTTCCTCGGAATGGAAGAGGAAGACGCCTTAGAGACGGCCCGGGAGGCGATGTACGACGACAACAAGGACAAGGCTCAGGCGATCCTCGATCGGTACGACACGCTGCACGCGGAGGCAGAGGCCGAGGACGGTGAGGGCGACGAGGCCGCAGCGGGCGGAGCCGCCGGCGCCGCCGCAGCTGAGGGCGAAGCGGCCGCCGAAGAGGAGTCAGGCGGGTTCTTCACGAGCACCGCCGCCGACGTCCTCGATCCGTTCACCGAGGAAGAGACCACCGAGGAGGATATCGGCGGCTACGCCTACGACATCGCGTTTATCCTGAACAGTCTCACCTCGAAGGTGTTTCGCATCGTCGCGGTGTTCATGGCCGTACTTGCGGGATCGTTCTTCTGGCTGTACACCGACGGTATCCGGGTTATTCTCGCACAGTTCGTCGACCGAGTTCCGGACTCGGTGCTGGCGGAGGTCGCCGAGCAGCAGGACGTCGATCCCGCCGAGTACGGCGATACGACCGAACTCATTCAGGCGCTCGACTTCGTCATCGCCCTCCACCCCGTCGAGGTGCTGATCTTCATCGTGAAGGTCTCGACGCTCGCGGCGATCATCTCGGTCCTCCCGATGGTGCTTTACTACGGCTGGCCCGCGGCCAAAGAGCGCGGCCTCGTCCGTGGTGACCGTCGGATCTTCCTCCTCTGGGGTGGGGGGCTGTTCGCCGGCTTCCTGGTCGGGACCTACCTGGGGTTCTTCTGGGTCGCTCCCGCGGTAATCTCGTACCTGATCACCGACGCGATCACGAACGGGATGGTGGTCTCCTACCGGATCAGGAGCTTCTTCTGGCTCGTGATCTTCACGACCGTCGGGATCGGGTTCCTCTTTAACATCATCGTCACGATGGCGCTGTTCCACATCGGCGGCATCGTCAACTACCGGACGATGCTTCGCGGCTGGCGCCCCGTCGTCGTCGGGATTTTCACCATCTCGGCGCTCGTGAGCCCGAAGGGGATCCTCACGATGTTGCTCTTTGCGATCCCGATCGCGCTGACCTACGTACTCGGACTGGCCCTCCTCTATCTCCTGACCGGGGGTGGGCGGCTCTTCGGCGGCAAGCGCCGGGGGCCCGATCTGGATACGGGGCTGCTCGGCGGGCGGTAACGGTTGAACGTCCCATGTGGCAGGCGACGCCGTCGCTCGGACTGGCACACAGTATAAACGGCCTGCGTTCAAAGGCGGAGCTATGCCCAAAATTAGCGTGGAGATCCCACAGGAGTTACTCGACGATCTGGACGCTCACGTCGGCGACGACGGGAAGTTCGTCAACCGAAGTGACGCGATTCGGGCCTCGGTCAGAAAGACTCTAGACGTCTTAGACGAGATCGATGCACGTCACGACAGGTTGGAAACCGACGACGAGTGAGCGCGGGCATAACATCGCGAGGCGGCCAGCGACTCAGTCCCGATCCAGACGCTGTGCGAACCCGAAGTTCGGCTTGACGTCCGTGACGCGGACCGCGACCGTCTCGCCCGTCTCGGTGCCGGGAACGAACAGCCGGTAGCCGTCGATGGAGGCGATACCGTCGCCCTCTCCGCCGACGTCGACGATCTCGACCTCAAGTTCGTCGCCCGGTCGGAGAGGTGCGGTGAGCCGGCCTTTTCCGATGAAGTAGACCTCCGAAGAGGTCTCGCGGGAGGCCTGCGGACTCGTCGCGCGGACGTACTGGAACTCGTCTTCGACGTCGGACCGGAAGTCATCGACGTCAGGACCCTCGAAGACCTTCACGACGAAGTCCCCACCTGTATCGAGGAGATCGAGAGCGGTCTCGAACGCCTGTCTGGCGAGGTACAGCGAACGGGCCTGATCCAGTGAGTACTCGCCGGACATGTTTGGCGCCATGTCCGAGACGACGACGTCGACGGGACCGCCCGCCGCATCGGTGACGCGCTCGCGGGTCCGGTCTTCGGTCATGTCGCCGCGGACGGTCTCGATGGTGTCGTGATCCTCGAAGTCGCGAATCCGCTGGAGGTCGACGCCGATCACCTGGCCGTTCGATCCAACCGCCTCGGCGGCGACCTCGAGCCAGCCGCCGGGGGCGGCCCCCAGGTCGACGACCGTATCGCCCGGCGAGAGAACGTCCTCGAGTTCGTCTAGCTGCTTCAGTTTGTAGGCGGCCCGACTCCGGTACCCCTCCTGTTTGGCCTTGTTGTAGTAGTGGTCTTTTCGTGCCATTGCGATGTCGCTCAGTTGGAACGTCATACTCGGCCGAGACGGATAGGTGTCGCGACTCGCGGGGGAGCGGTCGGTATTTGCCAGGTGACACCTGTGGTCGAAGGGCGCAACGGTAGAACTGAAGCGGACACTGCGCGAAAGGTCGTCAGTCAGAAGGTGGCTTCGAGGGAGAGTTAGAGTCCGTGTCAGCCGAATCAGCAGTTGGATCGGTAGGCGTGGCTACTCCGTGTTGTTCGATCCGGGTCGCCCGCGTCCAGACAAAGTCGTGTCTAAAGAGGACGTCGAACAGGCACTTGACGTTCAAGGCGTCGTGAAACTGCTTGTATCCGATAACGAGCAGGGGCGCATAGACCAACAATCGCCAGTCCTCACCCTCGAGTTGGATTCCGAGGGCGGCAATAAGCAAGACAATGCTCGTAAAGAAGACAAATACCGCGAGGACGACGAGGAGGTGGCCAGCGGCGACGAGCCAGGCGATGTAGGCGAGGACCACGAAGCTCGCCAGTGGCAAGAAGAACATCTCGACAAACCGGAACGGGATCGCAATCCGATTTAAGTAGCCGTAGGAGGGATCAGTGACAATCGACCAGTGTTTGATGATAGTGGCGTAGTTGCCTCGGTACCAGCGCAGCCGTTGGCGGTACAGATCGTGCCAGGTGGACGGCGCTTCGGTGTAGACGCGGGCATCACTGACGGAGACACGATGGCCGGCTCGAAGAACCTTCATCGTGACATCGAAGTCTTCGGTGAGCGTATCCGGATCGTACGCGAAGACCGTATCGAGCACCTCTCGGCGGTACGCCCCGAGGCAGCCGGGAACCACCATTACGATGCCGAAATAATCGAGCGCCCGTCGGTAGATGTTGACGCCGATCGTGTACTCGAGTTGCTGGCACCGGGTGACGAGTGAGTCGCGGTTCCAGATGGTGACGTTGCTGGCGACTGCACCGATCTCTTCGTCGACCCGGAACGGCGCCACGATTCGTTTCAGGGCGGACGTGGCGACGATGCTGTCGGCGTCGACCGTGACGATCACTTCACCGGTTGCGAACAACAGCCCGTAGTTCAGTGCGGAGTACTTGCCGCCGTTTCGCTTGCTGACGGCTGTGACTTGGTCGTGTGTCGCTTCGAACGCACTGGCCTCCGCGAGCGTCGTGTCGGTACTCCCGTCGTCGACGGCGATGATTTCGAGGGCCTTCTCGGGATAGTCGGCATCGAGTAGTGACTGGATCGTGCGGCCGACGTAGCCCTCCTCGTTGTAGGCGGGGATAAGGACGGTCACGTTCGGATACGGGGGTTCGGGATCGTACTTCGACCGGCCGAGTTGATCGTGGAAGAACGCGATAAACGCGATAAACCAGTAGTAGACGAAGATCAACACGACTGCGCCGAGGTGGACGACGGCGACCGGAGTAGGTGCGAGCCAACCCAGCCAGACGACGGTGAGGAGATAGGCACACAATCCGATAGCGAGCGCCCGGGCACCAAACAGTGACTGATACTGTGGGGCGTGCTCGATGACGTAGTAAGACCATGCGAGGTACGTCGTCAGCAGTCCGCCTAGCAGGGCAATCGCATACAGTGTTCCCGGGGCCATGACGTCGACCAGCAGACCGAACGGGACCAACGCCGATACGAAAAGCGCCAGCGGGCGCCACTTGATCGCACGTAGGTGTCCGTCAACGCGCCCAGCGGCTCCCCTGAGAAAGGCGGTGCCAGCCGCGAAGCGGCGCCGCGGGATCGAGAGCCAGGACGCAGCCATTATCGACTCACCCCGCGCTGGCTCGCAGCGAGTACGTCGCCGAGTCGACTCGTAACGTCGTCGTTCGCTCCAGTCCCGTCGGACTCCTCGAGGGCGTAGGCAGCGGGCTCGAGGACGCGCCAGCCGTCGTCGGTCTTTTCGACGACGCCGGTCTCGAGTCCGAGCGCGAACTGCTCGATGGTGAGGATACCGGCATCATCCTCACTCGTGACGTGCTGGATCACCGACTCGAGCAGTTCGAGTCGATCGTCCGTCGTGAAGTACTGGTAGTGGAACATAAAGACGTGGACGCCGTTCCGGTCGTGCGCCGCGTCGAAGGAGTCGGTGAGCGTTTCGAGGGGCTCGAAGGGAACGTAGGTCTCGCTTTCATTTTCGTTGTCAACCAACTCCTCGTAGGCCGTCCAATCCTCGAACGCCTGCGTTTCGGAAACGTGGTGGAGACCGCCCGCCTCGAAGTGGGAGCTCTCGTTGGGCTCGTAGTACTGGTCGGTAAACCACGAACCGCCGGAGACGGTCGTGTAGTTCGCCTCGTCGAGAACCTCCGTGGTCGTCTCGTCGTAGGTGTTCATCGGCGGAATGAACGTTGAGGAGGGAGCGGTGACGCAGTCGCCGAGCAACGCCTCGCCATCGGTGAGACGCTCACGTTGCTCCTGGTAGGGAAGATCACCGAACTCGCTGCCGTTGTAGAAGTCCGTTACGGGTTCGTGAGTGTAGCCGTGTAACGCCATCTCGAACTGGCCCGGGTAGTCCGCTTCGAGCGAGCGGAGGTACGAGCAAACGTCAGGATCATCCGTTATCGGCGCCTCTCCGTTCGTATTGGGGATAATCCCGAGCGTGACGGGGACATCCGCGTCGATGAAAATGTCGTTAACTTCACGGAGTTCGTCTTGGTTGTACCAGGCCTGTATATCGTCGTTTCTGAAGATCACGATCGAGTCGTACGTTTCCCACTCGGTGTCGGTCGTCACGGACTCAGTCGGATCGCCCCCGAGCATCGGAGAGACGGAGACCGCGCCGGTAATGCCGGCGACAAGCACCATCACGATCAGCGCTGTCGTAAAGAGTTGGCGCTGGAGTCGGGATTCGGGAACGAACCGCTCGGGGATCCACTGGAGGTGGTCTTCGGGCGTCGGCAGCGTCGGGAAAGTAACTGCCGGCAGCGGCCCCACCGCGTCGTCATCGAGTGGCGTCGACCAGCGGTGACCGCAGTCGGGACACCGCTTGATCGTCTGCACCGGCGTCAACCACTCGTCAGTAGTAGGACGATCGCACTTTACACACCCGTCGTCGAAGTGGTTGCGGGCAGCGACGAATCCGCAGTCGTGTTCGACGATGCGCTCGTCGACGGCGATTGCATCGCAGTGCGGACAGGAGGGTGAGAAGCGGTCGGCCATTAGTATCAGGACCGCTCCAGGGATCCAGTACTGTCGGCAAGGTAGAGGTAGCCCGACAGAGTTACTTCGAAGTTACTAGCCGGTTGAGAGGCATGCAAACGTCCTGTTTATCATCACAGAATCGGTACAGTAGACGTACAGACCGTCGCGACAACTTCGATCATGACTCAGTCACCGAACCCAGCACAGTCGACCGCTAAGTCGATCCTCGGCACCAAGTGGAAGCCGCAGTTGATCGTCGCCCTCTCCGCAAAGGGACGACTCGGGTTCGGCGACTGCAAGCGCGAACTCGAAGGAATCTCGAGCAAAGTGCTCTCGAACAACTTAGAAGCACTCTGTGAAGATGGCGTCGTCGCACGTGACATCGTTCAAGAGCGTCCGCGCCGCGTCGAGTACGAGCTCACGGCAGCCGGTCGAGAGCTGTACAGGATCCTCGAGTCGATGACCGAGTGGGACGCAACTTACGCTGCGGAGACGGGCGTACCGACAGTGTTGCTCGCCGAAGACGACGCCAGACTCCGAGAGCTCTACGCGCTGTGGCTCGCAGGCGAGTACGACGTCGTGACGACGGGCGATGGGCGGGAGGGGCTTCGGCTGCTCGACGAGGATGTCGACGCCGCGGTCCTCGACCGAACCATGCCGAGACTGACCGGTGACGAGATCGCCAGAGCCGTCTCGATGGTCGGGCAGCGGACACCGATCGCCGTCCTCACCTCGGCACAAGTCGATCCGACGGACGCCTCGCTTCCGGTAGACCGGCTCCTTCGAAAGCCGCTCTCGAAGACGGATCTGCTCGATGCGGTCGAGACGCTGCTCGGCCTACCAGGGGCGTCGCCGGTCGCTCGAGACGTCCAGACGCGACGCCACCGGCTCGCGTTTGTCGAGCGTCACCTGGGATCGACCGCTGCGGAGACAGAGCCGTACCAGGAGGCTGCTGCGGAGCTAGCGCGGATCGAATCCGAACGGGCGATCGAGAGCCGGCGGCGTCAGCCGTGGCGCCAGCGGGTCGACGGAAGGAGCGACGACGTGGCAGAAAAAGAATCCTGACGGGACGGGATTCTTTGCCTCCTCGCGTGGTGGGACCGACATGAGCAGCGATCGGGGAGGATACAGGATACTGCTCGTCGAAGACGACGAGCTCCAGGCGCGGCTGTACCGGACGATGCTCGATCAGGGTGGCGCCCAGGCGAACGCGCCGGCGGATGGGCGAGCCGTCGTCGAGACGGCCGGGACACTCGAGGAGGCACGCGAATCGATTGAGTCGGCGAAGAAAGACACGGGGTTCGACCTGATCCTGCTCGATCTGAACCTGCCGGACTCGAGAAAGTTGGCGACGCTCGACGCGATCCTCGAGGCGGTCGAGGAGGCGGCGGTCGTCGCCCTCACAGAGATCGACGACGACGAAATCGGCCGACGTACAGTCGAACGAGGCGCCCAGGACTACCTCGTGAAGGATCACGTCACCCCACGCCTGCTGCGACAGACAGTCACGTACGCCGTCGAGCGCCGGAGCCGAACTGTCCAAGCCGAGCGCCAGCGCCGCGAGCTAGCGATGTTACACTGGTTGACCCGCCACGAGATCAGAGACGACGCCGCGGTCGTCTTGGGGTGGGCCTCCGAACTCTCCCCGTCGGACCCAAACGAGGCGCGGACCGTCTCGCGGATCGTCGACGCCGGCGAACACATCGTCGAACTCACGGAGTCGGTCGGCGCGATAGTCCAAGCGATCGAGAAGCCGGCGGCGGCGCTGACGAGCGTCGATATGGAGGCCGTAGTCGCAGAGGAGAGCCGGCGTATCGAGAGGCGGTACGAGGATGTACGCGTCGCGTTCGATGCGTCCTCGGAAGAGACCGCCGTCCAGGCGGATCGGTTTCTCAACGTCGTCGTCCGAAACGTCCTGACGAACGTCGCGAGCGAAGACCGCGACGAGAACGATGTGGAGGTGACAGTTCGCCGCGTTGGCGCCGGGGAGGCGGTCGAACTCGAGGTTTCTGTGGGGCAGGTCAACTCGAACGCAACGAGCAGCGGTCTGTCGCGCCGAGGGGAGTCAGAAGTGGCGAAGCGCGACGTCGGGCTGTTTCTGGTACGGACGTTCGTCGAGCGATACGGCGGTCGACTCGAGATCGAGGATGGTTCCGGTTCGGAGGGAGGACGTACTGTCCGCGTTACGATTCTAGCGGCCGAGTGACAGGAAAGAGGGACAGTTAACAGAGTTGAGACAGAGCGCGGACGGTGGCCCTGAACCACCAAAGTCAGCAGAGCCGCTACGCGAACCCGGACAAACCGTCTCCACCCGCTCGTTCTGGAACCAGAGCGTGAGGACCTCGGTCAGGGCTGAGCCAGACAGGAGCGTGGTGATTCCGATCCCAACGTGAGAAAGCGCCAGAACGGGACATTCAACAGGCCGAACAGGAGCGCCAGCGAGACGCGGAGAAAACGGTTTCCGGAGGGCGAAAGCCCGTGCTACTGTACCGTGACGCTCTTCGCTAAGTTCCGCGGTTTGTCGATCGGTCGGTCGAGCGCGTCGGCGAGCCAGTAAGCGACCAACTGCAGCTGGACGTTCGCGACGATCGGCAACACTGCGGGATGGGTCTCGGGCACGGAGAGGACGTGCTCGACCTGGGTCTCGACTGCCGAGGGGTCGTCGGTGACCGCGATCACGGGAGCGCCCCGCGCCTGCACCTCGGTGACGTTCCCGACGGTCGCGGCGGTCTTCTCGCGTCCCGATACCACCGCAAAGACCGGTGTCCGGTCCGTGACGAGTGCGAGCGGGCCGTGCTTTAGCTCGCCAGCGGGAAACCCCTCGGCGTGCTCGTAGGTGATCTCCTTTAGCTTCAACGCCCCCTCGAGCGCGACGGGGGCGTTGTACCCCCGCCCGACGAAAAAGTAGGCGTCGGCGCCGAGCAGTTCCGTCGCGACCTCCCGGGCCCGCGAGTCGTCGAGCACCCGCTGGATGTGATCGGGCAGCCGCCGAAGCTCGCGGAGAAACTCGCGGTCCGAAGCCGTCGGGGCCGGCGCGGATTCGGCGAGAGTGGTCGCGAGCAGCGAGAGGGCGGCCTGCTGGGAGGCGAAGGACTTGGTGGCCGCGACGCTGATCTCGGGGCCGGCACGGATGTAGAGGGTGTGATCACACTCTCGGACGGCCGAGCTCGCGACGACGTTCGTCATCGCGAGCGTCGTGGCGCCGGCCCGATTTGCCCCCCGCAACGCCGCCATCGTGTCTGCCGTCTCACCGCTCTGGGTGACACCGACGACGAGCGTGTCCTCGGCTATCGGAATGTCCTCGGCGTCGTACTCGCTGGCGACGAACGTCTGGGCGGGGATGCCTCGGCGCTGGAGGAGCCGCTCCCCGTACAGCGCAGCGTGGTAGGATGTCCCACAGGCGACGAGCTGGATCGCTGACGGCGGCTCGAGGGCCGAGAGCTCATCGAGCGTAACGGTTCCCGAGAGCTCCTCGACGCGGCCGCGCAGGCAGTCACGGATGGCGCGGGGCTGCTCGTCGATTTCCTTTCGCATGTAGTGGTCGTAGCCGCTCTTGCCGGCGTCTTCGGGGTCCCAGTCGATCGTCTCCACTGACTTCTCACAGACGGCGCCGTCGGCGTCGGTGACCGTCACCGAGGAGGGTGTGACCGCAGCGAACTCCCCATCATCCAGGTAGATCACGCGGTCGGTGTACTCGAGAAAGGCCGGGACGTCGCTGGCAAGGTAGTTGCCGTCCGCCCCGAGGCCGACGACGAGCGGTGACTCGTGTCGGGCCGCGAAGATCGTCTCGCAGCCAGGGAAGACCACTGCAAGTGCGTAGCTTCCCTGGAGGCGGCTGATCGCGGTCCGAAACGCCGTCTCGTGGTCCGCGCCGGCGGCCCGCTCGCGTGCGATGAGGTAGGGGATCACCTCAGTGTCGGTGTCGCTCTCGAAGGTGTAGCCCTCCGCAGAGAGTTCCGCGCGAAGCTCCCGGTGGTTCTCGATGATGCCGTTGTGGACGACGGCAACGGACCCGTCTGCCGAGGCGTGCGGGTGGGCGTTTTCGTCCGTGGGCGGTCCGTGGGTGCTCCAGCGGGTATGCCCGATTCCGACCGTCCCCTCAACGCCGCCGGCTCCGCCGAGGCCATCGGCGTCGGAGACGGCGTCCTCGAGCGCGGAGAGCTCTCCGTCGCACTTTTCGATCGAGAGCGAGTCATCTACCATCGCGACGCCAGCGGAGTCGTAGCCGCGGTACTCGAGGTTCGAGAGGCCGTGTAACAAGACGTCGAGGACGTCTGCGTCCTCGCCGCCCGCGTAGCCGATGATCCCACACATCAGGAACGCACCTCGGCTTCGTCGTCGATCCGGCCGCGGACCGTCGCGCCGGACTCGATCGTCGCGGCCGCCCCGACGATCGCCCCGGGAACGTAGGTCACGCCACCATAGTCGGTAACGCGGTCGGCCAGCAACGCGCCGATCGGCTCGTCCTCGAAGAACTGGTCGCCGACGCGGACGTCGCCCGGCCCACCGGGGACGACCGTCCCGGGGCCGACGTCGACGCCGACGCCCGTCACGCACTGGACGATCGCAGCGGCAGCCCCAATCCTGGTGTCGGCGTCGATCACGCTGCGCTCGACGACGGCGTTCGAGCCGACGGTCACGTTCTCACCGAGGGACGCGTGAGGGCCGACGACGGCGCCGGCGCCGATCTCGCAGTCGCGATCGACGACGACAGGCGGACGGACAGTCGCAGTCTCGTGAACCGTCGCCGAATTGGCGATTTCGTCGCCGATGACTCTCTCGTAGAAGAGGGTATCAGAGACGTCGAGGAGGTCCCAGGGGTACATCGCGTCGATCCAGCAGCCCTCGGAGACGACGCCACGAACCGATTCGCCGGCGTCGATCAGCGCCGAGATAGCGTCGGTCAGCGAGCGCTCGCCCGCACCCGGGTCGATCCCGTAGACCGCATCAAGTATCCTGGGTTCGACGACGTAGACCCCGGCGTTGAGCCGGTAGGGCCGGTCGTCTTCCGGACAGTCGACGATCTCTGTGACCGCGTCGCCGTCGAGCAAGACGCCGCCGTACTCGCCGATCTCCTGGCGAGCGAGCAGCCCGAGCGTCGCGACGTCGCCGCGTTCGTGGGCGTCACAGACGTCCGCGACGATCCGGCTGTCGACGAACTGGTCGCCGTTGACGACGAGCGTCGGGCCATCGACGGTCTCGGCCGCGGCTGCCAGGGCGTGACCGGTGCCGAGCTGGCGCTCCTGATCGACGTATGTCAGCTCGCGGTCCCGATAGGTCGAGCCGAAGTGCGATCGGATGCGATCGCCACGGTAGCCGACGACGACCGCGAGTTCGTCGATGCCGGCAGCGATCAGCTGGTCGAAGACGTGGGCGAGGATGGGACGGGTTCCGGCCGGCAGCATCGGCTTGGGTCGGTTTCGCGTGAGCGGACGAAGCCTAACGCCCTCGCCGGCCGCGAGCACGATGGCAGTAGAGGCGCTCATACACCTGCCGCAGAGCGCCACTGTATTTCGTTTGGGCCATCTTACAACCGGGGCGTCGAATCGTTCAGGCCGAACGACCGATCGGATAACCGAATTACCAACTGGAAACCGTCTCCCACGACTGGAAACCGTCTCCCACGGACGCTTTCAGGCGCCGCGCTCGCGCGTAAAGGGTGGCTTTTTATGGCAACCGTCCGTACCCCGACGCATATGTTCAAGGCCATCGTGAGCGCGGAAACGCTCACCAGCGCGCTCGATTCGGTGAGCGTGCTGGTCGACGAGTGTAAGATCCACCTCGAGGAAGAGGGACTCGAGATCCGGGCCGTCGACCCCGCGAACGTCGGGATGGTCGATCTCTCGCTCGACGCGTCGGCCTTCGAGTCCTACGAGGCCGACGGCGGCCTGATCGGTGTCGACCTCTCGCGGCTCGAGGATATCGCGGGAATGGCCGACTCCGGCCAGTTGATCCAGTTCGAACTCGACGAGGAGACCCGAAAGCTCCACATCCAGATCGACGGCCTCGAGTATACGCTTGCGTTGATCGACCCGGACTCGATCCGCCAGGAGCCCGACATTCCGGATCTCGATCTTCCCGCCGAAGTTGTTCTTGAGGGGAAAGACGTCAACCGGTCGGTGAAAGCCGCCGACATGGTTTCCGATCACATCGCCCTCGGTGTCGACGAGAGCGGCGAGTTCTTCTACGTGAACGCAGAGGGAGACACCGACGACGTCCACTTGGAACTCACGCAGGAGGATCTGATCGACCTCCAGGTCGGACCGGCGCACTCGCTGTTCAGCCTCGACTATCTAAAGGACATGGACAAGGCGATCCCCGGCGACGCAGAGGTGACGGTGGCACTCGGCGAGGAGTTCCCGATTAAGCTGTTCTTTGGCTTTGCAGAGGGACAGGGGCAGGTCACGTATATGCTCGCGCCACGGATTCAGAGCGATTAATCGCCAGCACGCAGCGTCTCAGTGACGACGAGCCCAGTTCGACAACTGCGTTCAACAGCGCAAGTGGCTACAGTTTCGACACCGGCAACGCAGGAGCCGTTCGGCCGGCGACGACCGGGTGGTTACGCATCGAACGGTTTCAGTCCCGCGTTCGTGAACGTTCGACCCGAGAGATCGTCTGGTACCAGCCGGTAGAACCGCATCGAGAGCTCCTCGACCGACGCGTCGGGAAACACGTTTAACGTCGGAATGTCGGCGTTGTCGGCGATCGCCGCCGCGGCGCAAGAGTGTGCTGCCTCGGGAACACGTTCAAGCGAGCCGCTGACGATCACACTTTCGGCCGGCTCCTCGGTGTAAACGGTGAGCGTAGCGGTGTCCGTGGTTTCGGCGAACGCCAGCTTTCGGGAGTCGTCGACGACGACGAACTGAAAGTAGACGTTCTCGCCGTCGTAGCCGAACGATTCGGGGATTGCGTACGTGTCACCAGCGTCGCTGAGTGACAGCACGCCAGTCCCTTCGCGCGTGAGCAACTCGTCGATCATCGACCGGTCCATCACAGCAGCCATTTCGGGAGAGGGTTTGGACGGCAGAAACCTATCAGTTGAGAGAGTTCCAGCTTCGTGGGAAAATCCAATTAGATGTCTGAGACGTTACTCGAGTGCAGGATCGGCAGCGCTTTCCGGACGATCGGAAACAGCCTCGCGAAGCACGCTCGTCGTTTCGGCGGCCGACTCGATCGGGAACAGATGGCCACCGTCGACGTACTCGAGGCGGGCGTTCGGTATTGCGTCGGCGAGTATCTCGGCGTTCTCGGGTGGAATAACGCGATCGTCACGGCCGTGGAGCACGAGTGTCGGAGCACGGATACGGTCCAGGCGATCACCGGCATCGAATCCGGAGAGGGCAGCGAGCTGAGCCCACTGGGCGGCCGGGCCGGCGTCCTGCTCGAGACGCCACTCGACAATCTGTTCTAACAGGTGAGGGTTGCGATTGACGAAGCGCTCGGCGAACAGCGGGCGCGTCCGATCGCGCATCACGTCCCGATCGGTGGTGCCGGACGGAGAGTCAAACGCCTGCTTACGAACGTCTTCGGGCATTGGAACCGCCGTATCGCCGCCCGACGTCGTCCCGCAGAGGGTAAGCGTCTCCACCCGCGAGTGCTCGGCGGCGTAGACCTGAGCGATCACGCCGCCCAGTCCGAGCCCGACGAGGTGGACGCGCCGGAGCCGTGCGTCTTCGAGCACTGCCTCGAGATCGGCGACGAGTCCGGAAACGGAGTATCCAGCGACCGATCCGGGGAGTCGCCGTCGCAGCGGGTCGGGTACTCGACCCACAAGGGGCGGAAGGCCAAGCGCTGATCGGCCCGTCCCCCGCGTGTCGGGTACGATAACCCGCCGGTCCTCGGCGAGGGCGTCGCGCTGCCAGCGCCACGACCAGCGACCGAGACCGAGCCCCTGGAGCAAGACGACCGGCGCAGTGTCGGACGGGCCGTCGTCGCGCTCGTAGAACAGCGACGTTCCGTCCCTCGTGAGCTGTGGCATAGTCGATCCGACGCGGCGGACGCCCTTAATATGTGGCGCAGCCCGGTGTGGGCGACGAGAGGGAAGCGACCGACTCGCGAGCGTGTGCCCGGGATCGACGCCCAACCAGCGCGCTTAACCTCCCCGAGTAATATCCTCTTACCGATGCAGCGACTGCACGCCCGGTACCCGTTTCTCGCAGCGGCCCGCGAGGCCGTCGCCACGGAGGCGGTCGATCTGGCCACCGTCGTCGAGCAGGACGACGCGGTCGTCGAGCGCGCTCGAGAGCGCGTCGTCGGCGCGCTGAAGGCGGGTGACGTGGGCGATCCCCACCGCGACGCTCGCGTCGAGTTACTCTCCTATCCCGTCGCACGGGTACTGGTCTCGCTGGGTAATACGCCACTACTCGTCCGAAAGTACGCCAGCGCCGAGGCGGAGGCGGCGTTCGAACGGTTCACGAGCGAGCTAGCGGACACCACGGAGCTCAAAAGCGTCGAGACGGCGGGACTAGACCTCGAGACGCTCCTCGCGGAGTTCGATCTGGCGGAGTCAGTCCAAGCGGACGCGGCCGCGAGCGGGACCGAGCCGGCGTACCGGGTTGACGTGGGAACGTACCTCCGGCTCTCGGGCGATCTCTGGGGCGACGAGTGGCGGCTGGTGAACCGTCCCCTCGCCGACGGCGAGATCCGTCTCGACGAGCGCGAGTTGCTGACGCTGCTGCGGGAGGCGGTCCGCGAGCGCGTCGCCGACGGGTTGCCCTTCGACGTGCCAGAGCCGATCGCCGCAGCACTCGAGTCTGAAGCCGAGACGGTACAGGACGTACTCGCCGAACTCGATCTCACGCGGGAGATCGATACGGTGGTTCCAGACCTCTTTCCGCCGTGTATGAAGGCGCTGCTGGACCAGATCCAGAAGGGCGAACACCTCCCCCACCACTCTCGCTTTGCGATCACCGCCTTCCTGACGAGTATCGGGATGTCGACCGACGAGATCGTCGATCTCTACCGGGTGAACTCCTCGTTTGGCGAGGAGATGACCCGTTACCAGACCGACCACATCGCCGGCGAGACGTCGCCGACGGAGTACTCCCCGCCGTCGTGTGCCACGATGCAGTCTTACGGTGACTGCGTGAACAAAGACGACCTCTGCGAGCGGATTCCACACCCGATGGCCTACTACGAAGAGCGGATCGACGACGCCGACGAAGACGAGTTAGACGACTGGCGAGAGTCAGCCGACAAAGCAGCGTAGCGGCAACAAAGACGACCGCGAGACCTCCTACCGGCGCAGCAGTCCCGTGGAACTCCCTGCCGAACTCGCGTCAGCATCGGAGCCGTCTTCGGGCTCGTTCATCGTGAACGCGAGTGCGACGCCGACGCCGACCAGCAGCAAGATGAAGCCGACAATCGTCAAGACGAGAAGTTCGCCGCCTTCTGGGGAGAGGGTTCCGTTTTCGCCGCCGTAGGTGGATCCGATCGAAAGCATAGCCCCGATCATCACGAGGACGACGACGACGGAGACGACGATTTCGATGAGTCGCTCACGCTCGAGCATTACGCGGGAAATTCGTCGGGCCAGCCAAAAGCGTGTCGAAGGCCCGCTATCGATGGCGGCGATGCAAGCGCTGTCGGATGGCACTGATGCGAGATTCGACGCGACCAGGATCTGGCCGGCGCGGGAGTTATACCGCCTGAGACCCTCCTAGAGGTGTAGCGCCATCCGACCGATAGCAGCCCCGACGCACCCCTATGAACACGATCGCGTCACCGAAAGCGAGCCTGCCAGTACCGTCCCCAGAGATACCACAGCGAGCGCTCCGCGCACGCACGGAGCCCATGTCCGTGCTCGCGCTCGGCGACGGCCTCTACGAGGTCGAGTCCGCGAGTGAAACCACCTACCTCGTCGATCTCGAAGCCGGTCGCTGTAGCTGCCCGGATCACGTCTTTCGTCACACCCGGTGTAAGCACGTTCGGCGCGTCGCCATCGAGATCACCGACGGCCGAACGCCACCGCCCGGACTGATCGTCCGCGCCTGTGACGACTGCCGGGAGCGGGTGTTCGTCCCGGAACAGACACCCGAGCCCGTCTACTGCGACCGCCACCGGATCCGCCCCGGCGATGCGGTCCGAGACCGAGAAACCGGCGACCGCCTGGTCGCCGTCGACGTCTCGGACCGGCGGGCCGACGCCGTCTTCGTCGGCGACGGAGAGACGACCGTCGCCGACTACGCGACCAACGAGAGCTACGATCCCGACGTCCCGGTCGTCGGCGCGATCTACCCGCATGCGACCGTCGCAAAAAACGGCGTCGTCCCGGAGTCGCTCAGAGTCTACGTCTTCCCGCGGACGCGGCTACAACGGATCACCCGAGACCGGCGGTAATATCGTTTTGTGAAGGCGCCGAGAGCGGTTGCCGCGAGTTCACGACCACCAGCAGTGGCGTGGACGACCGCCGATAGAGGGATAACTGCCTTCGAGAGAGAGAGCTACCTTCGATGGGAGCTCCGGCTTTTTGGGGTACGATCGCATACGCCAGTGCATGCTCCGCGAACTGCTGATCGCCTTCGGCGTCATCGAGATCCTGGTTCCACAACCTATCGTCGACGCCTGCGAGCGAATCGGACTCGAGAATCCGGACGCGGCGGAGCTGCGCTCGAAGGCGCTCGTGCTTGCCCGGCTTGAGGGGGCACTCGTCGTCTTGGCGCTGGTCCGCGGGCGAGAGGGGTCGCCAATCGCCCGGGGGCTCCTGACCGGCGCCGGGCTGGCGGCGCTGCTCGTTCCGCGGCCGTTGATCCGATTCAGCCAGCACTTCGCCTACGAGAACCCGACCGATCTCCAGTTGAAACCGTGGGTCGTCCCCGCGACGCGGCTGCTAGGAGCCTGTTATCTGCTCGTGGCGGCGCTTTCCACCCGGTCGACGCCGGCGACGGACGAGGCGGTGTAAATCACACGGGAGAGCGAGTGGGGTGAACGCGGCCGCAAGAAGTATCGGCGGTCGGAGCGCTACCGACCCGCAATTGCGTTCTTCGCACGCTCGCCGAGGCTGGGTTCTGGCTCGGGTTCGGTGCGAAGGCGCTGTTTGGCCATCGTCCGGATACCCCCAGAGTCACCCGACTGGCCGCCGGTGTCGACCACCCAGTTCGGAAGCTGGCCTTCGATCTCGCGGCGCTTCTCGTCGCGCAGCGTCCCATACTTCCGGAGCGCGAGCCCGATCCCGATGAACAGGCCGGCGTCGAGCAGCTCGCGTTTGAACCGCGTCGAGTCGTTTCGGAGGGCGATCGCCTTGAGTAGCGAGACGGCGCCGATCCCGAGGTAGAGCATCGAACGCCGCCGCGGATCGCCCGAGAGCAGCTGTCGGTAATCCATAGGCGCCGCGACGTACCACGGTCTCGATGATAAACGTGTGGCCGGGAGTCACCGGGACCGATCGCGGTAGCCGCGAAAACGCCGGTCGTCGATGGGCTCGATGTGAAAGGAAAGCGCCTCGTAGAACGGTCGCACGTCGGCGTCGAACCGCGCCGTCAGCGTCGGCTCGCGTTCGGCTGCGTGCTCGACGAGTGCGCGGCCGATTCCACGGTCGCGGTGGCGGCGACGGACGCCGATCGCGGCGATGTGTGCGCTTTCTGCACCTGGTTCGAGGACGAGCGTTCCGAGAATGCGCTCGCGAGTCGACTCGCCGTGATCCGAGCTATTAGCCGAGTCTGCAGCGCGGGAAACGCGGTCGGTCGCCACCAGGACGTCACCCGCCTCGATCCGTCCCTCGACGTTGCCGGGTTCGAGCATCGCGGCGTCTAAGATGCGCCTGACGTCGATGGCGTCGGCTGGCCTGGCAGTGCGAACGCGAACGGACACCGGTTATCCCCCCTTGATGAGCCGCAACACCGTCACGCGGTCGGTGTCGACGGGCTGGTCTTCGGGAACGGGACGGCCGTCGACGAGGACGGAGACCTCGTGGGGGCTGAGATCGATCGCGGCCAGCAGATCGGCGTAGGTCGGCGCCTCGCCAGACGCTGTGAGGTCGGCGCGGGCCAGTTCGTGTGTCTCCTCACCTTTGACGTCGACGGTGACTGGCATACCAGTCGTATACTCCGCGCGAACTTGAACGTGCGGTGATCGAGCGGTGAGGCGCATTCGCGGGGGAGCAGACGAACGGCCTGGATTCAATCGACGGTCGGCTCTCCCACCGTCGACGTGCCGGCGGATCGACGCCGCCCGGCGAGCGCGAGCGCCAGCGCCCCCAGCCCGAGCAGGAAGACGGCCAGGTTCACCAACCCGCCGAAGATCGGAATGAGCCCGACCAGCGCGAAGCCGACCAGCCCGACGACGAGCGCGAGCCAGCGGTTGTCAGCACCCAGCCGAGACAGCAGCCACGCTGCGACCGCAAATCGGCCGTAGACGATCCCGACCCAGACGACGAGAGCGAACGCGAGCGCGCCGATGAGCGCAATCGGGATGCCGAGAATCGTGATGGCGATCAGCGCCAGAAGGATCGGAACGCCGACGAGGAGCCCGAGGCCGACGAGGCCGGATTTGAGGGGTGAGCCCGCGACTCGATCGGCGACCGACGTCGAGAACCGGGGGAAGAGTACGAGTAATGCGGCGCCAAGCAGCAGGTTCAGGAGGAGTGCATAGATGGCAAACACCACCGAGAAGAGCGGATCGAGCACGGGAGCGACGTCGGTGCCGATCGTCGAGTCCTGGATCGTCTCGCCCGCGACGACGCCGGTGTCACCCTCCAGCGACCCGTCGTACCTGAGGTCGCCCTCGATCGCCGCGGTCTCGCCGAGCTGGATCGTCTCGGCGCCGATTGTGGCGTCGCCACCGATCGTCCCGTCGACGACGACGGTTCCGGCGCCGACGCTGAACTCGCCGCCGACCGCGCCGTCCTCGCCGAGGACGACGTTCCCGGCGGCACCCTCGACGTCGCCCGCGACTGTGCCGGAAATCTCGATATTACCAGCCAGTGCCGAGAGGTCGCCTTGGACCTCACCGTCGACGTAGACGTTGCCCGCAACCGCGCTGACGTCACCCGTGACAGTGCCCTCGACGTAGACGTTTCCCGCGAACGCGTCGATGCTGTCGACGGTCTCGCCCTCCTCGACGACGACCGTGCCGCCGACGCCGTCGCTTCCGTCGACGGACTGGGCGAGGACTGTCGCCGGCAATGTGGCGATGAGGAGCACGACAAACACCAAGACGGCAATTCGGCCGGTGTGAGAGGCCAGCGCTGACATAAGAACGGTACCACCGCAACCACAATAAATCACATACCGCAATACCAAATAGAGTGTGGCGCGTCACGCGATGCCAACGACCGAAGCCGACGTTCGATACCAAATAGAGTGTGGCGCGTCATTCAGACGTGTGCTCTTCCGATCTCGTTCGCCACCGGTAGTCGACTACCGCGTCGAACGTCGGCTTCGGTCGTTTTATCTTCGACCCCACCCTTGGCGCGGACATGAGCGAGGCCGACGCCGAGACGGAGGCGACGCCGGGGCGGACCGAGGTCTGGATCGAAAAGTACCGACCCGAGCGCCTCGACGAGATCAAGGGCCACGAGAACATCGTCCCGCGCCTGCAGCGGTACGTCGAGCGCAACGACCTGCCGAATTTGCTCTTTGCGGGGCCGGCCGGGACGGGGAAGACGACGGCTTCGATCGCTATCGCCCGCGAGGTCTACGGCGAGGACTGGCGGGAGAACTTCCTCGAACTCAACGCCTCCGACCAGCGCGGGATCGACGTCGTCCGCGACCGGATCAAGAACTTCGCGCGCTCGTCGTTCGGCGGCTACGATTACCGCATCATCTTCTTAGACGAGGCTGACGCGTTGACGTCGGACGCCCAGTCTGCTCTGCGTCGGACGATGGAGCAGTTCTCCCACAACACCCGCTTTATCCTCTCGTGTAACTACTCGAGTCAGATCATCGATCCGATCCAGTCGCGGTGTGCGGTCTTTCGGTTCACCGAACTGTCCGAGGAGGCGATTGCCAGCCAGGTTCGGGAGGTCGCCGAGACGGAGGGAATCGCATTGACCGAGGACGGCGTCGACGCGCTCGTCTACGCCGCCGCGGGCGACATGCGCAAGGCGATCAACGGGCTGCAAGCCGCCGCGGTGATGGACGACGCGGTCGACGAGGAGGCCGTCTTCGCGATCACCGCCACCGCCAGACCCGAGGAGGTCGAGGCGATGGTCGAACGCGCGATCGGCGGCGATTTCAGCGCGGCCCGTTCGACGCTCGACGACCTGCTGACCGATCGCGGACTGGCGGGCGGGGACGTCATCGACCAACTGCACCGGTCGGCCTGGGAGTTCGACCTCGAGGAACGAGAGACGGTCCGACTCTTAGAGCAACTCGGCGAGGTCGACTACCGGATCACCGAGGGCGCCAACGAGCGCCTACAGCTCGAGGCGCTGCTGGCGAGTCTGGCGCTCGACAGCCAGTAAGAGCGGGGCAGAGGTTCGAGAACTCGGTTTTTCGACTCAGGTTCGAACACCGCGGACGAACGCGGTCGAGACGCGGTAGATGACGAGAAGCCAGCAGAGCCCGACGAGCGCCGCCAGCGCGTAGGGGAGCGGGCCCGACGCGCGAAATAACACCGAGAGGACGCCCCAGGTGATCGCGGCGACGAGACCGAGAGAGACGATCGTCAGGCAGAGCGTGCGGACCAACGCGATTCGCGGAGAGCCGCGGCCGAGTGCCTCGAAGCCGGCGGTCTGCACCGCCGCCACCTCGACAGCCAGCTGGAGTCCAAGGAAAATCGACGCGGCCCAGAGAACGACGACGGCTGCCGGCGAGTCGGCGTACGCCTCGAGTCCGACCGCGTCGAGCCCGGCGTCGAACGCGGAGAGGAGGACGAAGATGGCGGGAACCCCGACTACGAGAACGGACGCCAGAAAGAGGGACGCGGCGCGAAGTGTCGAACGGAACTCAGGCATCGATCACACCCTCCTCGCTGCGTTCGGCGGTGCCGAGGCGCGCCCAAGCGTACCAGTAGACACCGAGCAGGCCGGCAGTGACGAGCCAGAGCGCGCCGAAGGGGGCGTACCACTCCGCCATGTAGCTCGGAACCGCGAGCACGAATCGGGCCGCGGCGACGGCGGAGACGATCGAGATGACGGTGACGAACAGCAGCGTGTCGAGGTCGGGCACCGCGCGCCGCCACGGGAGCAGAGCCCCCGTCCGGCGGACTCCGGTCGCGTAGACCGCGACGACGCTCGCGGCGGCGCCGACGGTGAGGGCGACAACCGCGTCGAGCCCGAGGATGTAGCGTCCGGCAGCCAACTCGGCGAGGACGACCGGAACGAGCGCCAGGGCAAACGCCGTCACGGGGCCGCCGTTCCAGCCGGCGTAAACGAGCGGCGCGACGGTGATCGTCAGCGTCGCGAGGAGGATGAGAACGGTACTGACCGTGTCGAACCGAGGCGTAAGCGTGTCGAGCGTCGCACCGTCGACGGTCACGGTCGTTCCCAGGTAGCTGACAGCGAACAGCGCGACGAGAACCGCGACGTAACCGAGAGTGAGGAGCGTGCGGCGGCGCTCGAGGCCGATCCAGGGATGGTCGAGGACGGGGACGGCGTCCGAGCCAGCGGCCGTCTCGGTGCGCCCGTCGGTACTCACGGGTCGACCTCCGTCGACGGTTCGCCCGCGGGCGGGGCTGCAGCCTCGGGTTCGGTGATGACGGTCGCGAACCCGTCGTGGTCCGGATCGCTCGGGTTGTCGAGGTCGATCGCCACCGGCGTAACGTCCCAGCCGGCGCGCTCGTAGAGTCCCTCCATGGCGCGCCGACCGCGCTCGTAGGAGGCGATCCCGTGTTTCGGCCGAGCGCCGGTATCCTCGTGGGCCTGCATCGAGACGACGCCCTCGAAGTACCAGCAGCGAACGTGGAGACGCCCGCTGGTTCCGTAGTACGTCTCAGCGGCGGTCGCCTGCTGGCGGACGTAGCGCTCGCGCTCGCGGTCCCAGGCGTAGCGAGTGTACTCTTCGGGCTCGGCGACCCAGCCCGCGTCGGCGAGGACGGCCATCGTCCGTTCCAGCCCGCCCGTCTCCTCGGCGGGAACGAAGACGACGTTGACCGGCGCCGTGGCGACGTAGCCGTCGCCGACGCCCTCGGCAGCGCGGTACTGATATCGCGCGATCGGCGACGCATCTTCGTCGTCGACAGTGATCTCGGCCCACTCGGCCGCGAGCGACGAGAGGGGCGCCGGATCGACGTGGGCGTCGACCGGCGACGCGTCTGGCGGCGAGGGGAGGGCGGCGAGACCGACGCCAGCGCCGAGCGCCGCGACGCCGAGCTTGCGGAGGATCGGGCGGCGTCCGGACGACGTCACGGCGCGAACACCGGACCCGGCTGCGGTCGGTTGGGGCCCGCTGTAGAGGGTGGCGAGCTGTCAGCAGGGCGATTCGACAGCATCGCGTGAACGAACGGAGCGGGAGAAGGTCAATCTTTCGTCAAGAGTCAGCCCGGACGACGCCAGCAATCGGAGCCGGAGACGGAGAAGGTCCAGAGGAAACAGCGGGGTGAGCGAGGCTCCATCGGCCGGTTTTCCGCCTTCCGGGTGGCGTTGCGGAACTGTTTTAGGCCCTGCAGAGCCACACACACGTAAGAATGAGCGAACTGGAGGAAGAGTACCGCCTCGCGTACTTCGAGGAGGAAGGCTTCGAGCGGACATCGTGCTCGGAGTGTGGCGCGCACTTCTGGACGCGCGACCACGATCGGGAAACCTGCGGGGAGCCGCCGTGTGCCGAGTACGATTTCATCGACAACCCAGGGTTCGAGGGGGAGTACGCGCTGGAGGAAATGCGAGAGGCGTTCCTCTCGTTCTTCGAGGAACAGGGGCACGAGCGCATCGATCCGTATCCAGTCGCGGCCAACCGCTGGCGAGACGACGTCTTACTGACGCAGGCGTCGATCTACGACTTCCAGCCGCTGGTCACGTCGGGCGAGACGCCGCCGCCGGCGAACCCGTTGACTATCTCCCAGCCCTGTATCCGGATGCAGGACATCGACAACGTCGGCAAGACGGGCCGGCACACGATGGCCTTCGAGATGATGGCCCACCACGCCTTCAACGTCCGCGAGGACGCCACAGAGGAGTACGCCTACGATGGGGAGGTCTACTGGAAGGACCGCACGGTCGAGCTCTGTGACGGGCTGTTCGACTCGCTCGGCGTCGATCTGGAGGAAGTGATCTACATCGAGGATCCGTGGGTCGGCGGCGGCAACGCCGGGCCCGCGATCGAGGTCATCTACCGCGGCGTCGAGCTCGCGACGCTCGTGTTCATGTCCCTAGAGCAGGATCCAGACGGCGAGTACGAGATGAAAGACGGGAACCGCTACAGCCCGATGGACACCTACGTCGTCGACACCGGCTACGGGCTCGAACGGTGGACGTGGGTCTCCCAGGGCACGCCGACCGTCTACGAGGCAGTCTACCCCGACATGATCGCGTTCTTAAAGGAGAACGCGGGAGTCGAACACACGGACGCAGAGGAAGAGCTGGTCCATCGGGCCGCGAAACACGCCGGCCACATGGACATCGACGAGGCCGAGGACATGGAGACTGCCCGCGGCGAGATCGCCGCCGAACTCGGCGTCGAAGCCGCCGAACTCGAGGCGCTGATGGAGCCCCTCGAGTCGATCTACGCGATCGCCGACCACTGCCGGACGCTGGCGTACATGCTCGGCGACGGCATCGTCCCCTCGAACGTCGGGACGGGCTACTTGGCGCGGATGGTCCTGCGCCGAACGAAACGGCTCTGTGACACCGTCGGCGTCGACGCCCCGTTAGACGAGCTCGTGGATATGCAGGCCGAGCGCCTCGAATACGAGAATCGGGATACGATCCGCGACATCGTCCGCACCGAGGTCGAGAAGTACCGCGAGACGTTAGAGCGGGGTGGTCGCCGCGTCGAGTCGCTGGCCGAGGAGTACGCCGAGCGAGACGAGCCGATTCCGACGGCAGAGCTGATCGAGCTCTACGACTCCCACGGCATCCAGCCCGACATGGTCGCCGAGATCGCCGCGGAGTCGGGCGCCGACGTAGACGTCCCCGACGACTTCTACAGTCTGGTTGCCGAGCGCCACGACGCGGCCTCGGCGGTCGAACAGGAAGAACAGGCGGTCGACGAGCGCTTTGCCGACCTCCCCGATACGGAGAAACTCTACTACGACGACCAGGCACGCACGCAGTTCGAGGCGGTGGTCTTAGACGTCGCCGAGCGCGAGGATGGCTACGACGTCGTCTTGGACCAGACGATGTTCTACCCGGAAGGCGGGGGCCAACCCGCCGATACCGGAACGCTCTCGACCGGCGAGACGACCGTCGACGTCGTCGACGTCCAGATCGAAGACGGCGTCATCCGACACCGAACCGACGCGGATCCGGGCAAAGGCGAGTTCGTCAACGGGCAGATCGACTCGGCTCGGCGGCGCCAGCTGATGCGCCAGCACACGGCGACGCACCTCGTCGTCCACGCGGCCCGGCAGGTGCTCGGCGAGCACATCCGCCAGGCCGGCGCTCAGAAGGGCGTCGACTCCTCGCGGATCGACGTACGCCACTACGAGCGCATCGAGCGGGCTGACGTCCGCGAGATCGAGCGCGTCGCAAACGAGATCGTCATGAAGAACGTCTCGGTCACGCAGGAGTGGCCCCACCGCCACGAGGCCGAGGCCGAGCACGGCTTCGACCTCTACCAGGGCGGCATCCCGCCGGGAACGAACATCCGGCTGATCCACGTCGCCGAGGACGTTCAGGCCTGCGGGGGGACCCACGTCGCCCGCACCGGCGAGATCGGGACGATCAAGATCCGCTCGACCGAGCGCATCCAGGACGGCGTCGAGCGGCTCACGTTCTCGGCCGGCGAGGCCGCCATCGAGGCGACCCAGGAGACCGAAGACGCCCTCTACGAGGCCGCCGACGTATTGGACGTCTCCCCCGAAGAGGTTCCCGACACCGCCGAACGCTTCTTCGAGGAGTGGAAGGCCCGCGGGAAGCAGATCGAGGAGTTGAAAGAACAGCTTGCCGCAGCCCGCGCCGGCGGGGGAGGCGGCGGCGAGGAGGTCGAGGTCGGCGAGACGACCGCGGTCGTCCAGCGTCTCGACTCCGACATGGACGATCTGCGCGCAACCGCCAACGCGCTCGTCGAGGAGGGCCAGATCGCCGTCCTCGGCTCCGGAGCCGACGGCGCACAGTTCGTCGTCGCGGTCCCCGACGGCACCGGTGTCAACGCTGGCGAGGTCGTCGGCGAACTGGCCGGCCGAGTCGGCGGCGGCGGGGGCGGCCCGCCTGACTTCGCCCAGGGCGGCGGTCCCGACGAAGGGGCGCTCGACGAGGCGCTCGAGGACGCGCCGGACGTGTTGCGCCAGGTTCTCGACGCCTGAGCAGGCCACGAGTGGCTCGAGAACGGGCTCGTGGAATCACGAGGTTTCTCTGTCAGGAGCCCGTCGGCTTGCGTATGCCCACAACTTCGAACGGCGACGTCTCGCTTTTTTATCGACGTGAGGGCGACGGCGAGCCCGTCGTCTTCGTCTCGGAAGCCGGCCTCGGGGGCTGGCTGTGGGGCTGGCAACACGCCGCGCTGGCCGGCCCCTTCGAGACGATCGTCTGGGACCTGCGGGGAACCGGCCGCTCGGACGCCCCGCCGGGTCCCTACGAGATCGAGACGCTCGTCGAGGATCTAGAGGCAGTCCTTGCCGCTTGTAAGGTTCGATCTGCTCACGTCGTCGGCTGCGGTCTGGGGGGTGCGGTGGCGCTCGCGGCCGCCAACCGATCGAGTCGAGTGCGAACGTTGACGCTGTTTGGAACCGCAGCCGAGGGTGAGGCGTTCGGGCTCGAGGCACTTTGCGCGTCGCCCGCGGACCGCGAAGAACTCCGGTTGTCGCTCGAGCACGCACTCTCCGCTGAGTTTCGCGCGGGCCAGCCCGACGTCGTCGACGGCATCGTCGACTGGCGGGCCGACGGCGACGCCGACCGCGAGGGGTGGGACGCCCAGCTCGCAGCGCTCGCGGATTTCGATGCGACCGACTGGCTCGTCGAGGTGACCCAGCCGACGCTCGTCGTCCACGGGATGGCCGACGAGCTCGTTCCCTCCGCGGTGGGTCAAGAGCTGGCGCGCGGGCTGCCCCGCGGAACGTTCGAGGGAATCGACGGGGCCGGGCACCTCGCGTTCGTCGAGCGTTCGCGTGCGGTGAACGACCGACTCGCGACGTTTCTGGACGAGCACACCGAGGACGAGTAACAGTATCCGTCGGACTCTCGGTGGCGTCGATGGCCGCGGTCCGCGACTGCGGCAACGTCCAGTCAGGGCACAAGGCCTTTTCCGCCGGAGCCCTCACACGTCTCCAATGAGTCAACTGCGGATCGCCGTCCTGGACGCCACCCGGGACGATGAAAACACGGTGCGAAACTTTCGGCGCGAGCTCGACGCCTCGCTTTCGGAGTTCGATGTCGTGGAAGGGGAACTACCGGATGGGTTCGACTACGACGGGGTCGTGGTCACCGGTTCGCGATCGTCGGTCTACTGGGACGAGCCGTGGATCGGGCCCGTCAAGAAGTGGGTCGGCGACGCGATCGATCACGGCGTGCCGTGTCTCGGAATCTGTTGGGGCCACCAGCTGCTCGCGGACGTGCTCGGCGGCACCGTCTCCGATATGGGCGTCTACGAGGTTGGGTACAGCCGAATCGAACACGACGGGCGTTCGCGGCTGTTCGAAGGAGTCGGGAGCGAGTTTACGGCCTTTACGAGCCACAGCGACGAGGTCGCGGAGCTGCCACCGGGAGCGACCAGTCTCGCCGCAAACGAGTACTCGAACCACGGCTTCCGAAAGGACCGCGTCTTTGGCGTCCAGTTCCACCCCGAGTACGACCCGAAGACCGCCCGAGAGCTCGTCCGGGGCAAAGATCTCGCCGAAGACCGCCGGGAGGCCGTCCTTGCTGAGATTACTGAGGAGAACTACCGCCAGGCGGGGGAGGCAACGCTCGTCTTCGAGAACTTCCTCGCGTTCGCCCGTGAGGTTCGGGGCGAGGAGGGAGCGACCGGCGAGACAGGAGATGCGCCAGCAGCAGGGGGCTGACCACCAGCCAACGGGTTCGACCTGAGAATCAGGGGCCTCAGAACCTAAAACCAGCCATCCGCAGGGCCTGAACACCGGCCAAACGCAGCCATCTTCTTTCTGTGTGAGCAGGTCGTAGCCCTCCGGAGTGTCCTCGAGCCCGAACCCGTGGGTCGCGAGTTACCGATCCTGCCCGTAACCGCGCTCTTCGGTCACCGTCCGGTCGCCCTGGGGCGGTGCGTCCTCGCCGTCCGCCTCCGCGTCGGTCGTCAGCGGGCGGTACGCGCCGAGATGAATCGCGGCGTCGGTGATCTCGTCGATGTCGGTTCCCTCGATCGGGGCGGTGTCCTCGCGACCGATCTCCCATCGGAGGGCAGCTTTGATCGAACCGACCAACCCCGGCTCTGGCTGGACGTAGGCCCTCTCGCCGTCGACTGCCGCGACCATCCCGAACAGCTTCCCGTTCTCGCTTTCGACCGACTTGCCGACGTCGTCCGCGGAGAAGGTCGGGCTCATGTCGATCGGGACTACCACCGGCTGGCCAAAGCGATTCGTGCCTGCATAGTACGGCACCCTGCCGGGAGTCCGGAGCGCGCCGCCGGCTGCTCGCAGTCAATCCGGGTCGCGGGCGGAATCAGGCGGCCGGTATCGCCAGACCGGTTCGTCGCCAGATCGATCGACGGAAACGCTGGGAACCGTGGAGAGCATCTCGTCGAGTCGGGCGACCCACTCGTCCATGTCGTCGGAAATCCCAGAACTGTCGAGAAGATCTGCTTCCGTCAGCCGCCCGCCGGCAACCAGCGCGGCGAACGCCGCACGGGCGGCCGTCAGCTCGTCTGCCGAGAGATCGACGGACGCGAAGGCGTGTCGCGCGCTGCCGGCGACGTGAGCGGTCGACGGCGGGTCCGGCACGTCACGTCCGTCTGCATCCTCTGGCCGGTCGATCGTGGCGGGTCCCTCGTACCGCCAGCGTTCGCCGACCCAGTCGTCGGGCGAGACGCCGACGCGGGGCAGCGCCGCGAGGCGATCGCGGATGCCGTCGTCCCACCATCGGTCGGCGGACCCGTAGCCCGCCGGAACCTCGGTGTAGATCGCGTCGATCACCTCGGCGCTCGTCGCCTCTCCCCAGTAGCGCAGAAAGGAGAACGCGCCCCGGATCGCGGCGGCCTCGTCGGGGCGAAGCGAGAGTTTCTCGATCGCCCGCTCGACGTCGTCCGGGATGTCGATCCGGTCGTCGCGCGCGCCGATCGGGGTAGCCGCGAGCACGCGCTCCCCGTTCTCGGTTATCTCGTAGGCCTGCCCGCCAGAATCGTCGACAGCCCGGATCAGCGCGTTGTCGGCGAGTTGGGCGAGGCGCTCGTCGATAGCGTCGCGGGAAGCGTTAGCCGTGGACGCGACCTCGTCGACAGTGACTCGGCCCGCTGCGATCACCTCGAGGATCGTCCGACCCAACTCGTCTAGCGTGTTCGAGGACATACCGCCGATACGACGCGATGGCACTTAATTCGCCGACGGTGACCACGGCGACATCGATCGCGACAGTCGTCGAGAGTTCCGTCCTCAGACGGGACCAGTACTGCCAGCGGGTCGGCCCGAGCGATACTGCCCATCTGCATACCGGGTATACGAAGGCATGGTTGTCCCCCCACGGAGATATATTAAAGCTGTCCAGAATGTATCGTCTTATGGTTGTTCTGGCGACTGAGAAACGGATAAAAGCCGAATTCAGTCGTCCGTCAGTCCGACCCGACCAGGAAGCCCCCACAGCGATCTTCCATCCAGCCCACACCAGTGAAGTGGCCCTCGATAGTGGTGGTGTCGCCGCGTATCGACGTGGTGTAGGGTCCGAACTCCCCGTCGAACACCTGCAGATCGCTCCCGTCGAGAGCGCCTTCGGGGACGATCCGACGCGTGATCGTGATCGGCACGCGGTCGACAGCTGTGCCAAACCCAATTGTGCCCCTGGTCGAGTCATCTTCCCAGTCGTCCAGGGTCACGTACCCCGGAACCAGTTGTGGCTCCCCGAGTGGTAGGGCTGGCAGGTAGACCCCAGGAAGTTCCATCCGGAGTTCGATTATCGCGCCGGTGTCCCACCAATCGGGATGAGTCGAGATCTGGCTCAGTGCAGTCTCCTCAGTACCCGAGAAGCCGTGGCTATCCACGCACGTGTACGAATGCGAGACGGATTGTGGGCCGCCGCTAACTTCGACGAACAGTTCGTTGCAGTCTTCGCTGATCACGAATCCCAGCCGATCGTTCACGCCGCGATCGTCGTCGAGCCAGAACTCCAGTTCTACCACGCCCTCCGCGGACGGGACGAACGTCCCGTTCGGGGTGACGTCACCGTCTCCCTCGCCCTCGATGGCCCAGGTGAGTTCGTCGAGGGCGACCGGCTGGCCGTCGAGCGTGAACGAAAGCTCGTGGGTTTCGTCGGGGTCGAGACAACCGGGGGTCGGGCCGACGAGGAGTTCCTCGTCCTCGTCGGTGACGAGGATGGTCACCCGGTCTCGGCGAGGGGGCTCGAGGTCTGCGCGCGCCCCCTCCTCGGTGACGGCCTCGACCTCGATCACGTACTGTGGTTGTTCGTACCCGGAGAAGTCGACGCCGGAGAGATCGACGGTCGCCTCGGGTGGATCGCCCGATGCTGGCACCGGGACGGGGATCGCTGGTCCGGCGATCACCTCGTGGCGCCACTCCAGGTCGTCGTTCTCGGCGTTCTCGGCGTTCTCGACGATGGCGCGGAGCTGGAGCGTCAGGGCGTCTTCGTCGGGATCCAGCCGGATAATTTCCGGTCTGGTTCCGTCCGTGGCGTCCTCGATGTTCACCTCGATGGGGTGGACCGTGAGTTCGATCAGATCCGAGGCGGTCGCACCGCCGAATCGGTCCTCGTCCGGGCGCATCGTCACCGTCGCTTTGCCCACCGCCTCCGGTTCGTACTCCAGGTCGAGCGCGTCGAACGAGAACGGGTCCTGAGAGGTCTCCCGGTCGATGGTCTCGAAGTCGACCTCCAGAAATGAGCCGTCCGTGTGCGGATCGACGTCGACGGGCCCGTAGATGCCCGGCGGGAAATCGATCGGTCCGTCGTCTTCGAGCTGGCTCCAGGTGGCCGACATGGACGTCTGCAGGAAACTCAGGAGGTTCTCGTCGAAGTCTACCATCCGCGACGCCTGACGTCCGAAGCGGCTCGTCACCCTGGCAGCCAACCCAGCGCCCGGAACGTCGCCGAGCACCGATGGCCAGGTGTAGGTGAAGCCCTCGCTGTGTCCGTCGACCGTCGCCGAGAGCGTGCCGGTCGAGCCGTCGTCCTCGTTGTAGTCGGTCGGGTCGCCCTCGAGTTCGATGTCGAGAGTCGACGGGAGCTGATTCTCGGCGAGGGCGATCAGCAGGTTCGTGATCGCGAGCGTCGCCGAGCCCACGGCAGCGGCCCCCTGTCCGCCGGGGACGAGCGCGCACCCGGCCACCACGACGCTGCCGAGGTCCCGCGAGAGTGCCGCGGCGCCGTCGTTTGCGTTCGCAAACCGGGCTTGGACGTCCATCCAGTACTCGAGGTCCTCGACCGAATCGATCGACGGGCTGTCGACCACGACCGGATCGCCCTGCCCGGCCAAGCGGGGTTCCGACCAAGAGATCCGATCGTGCCCATCCGACCAAGAGATCCGACGGGGTCCATCCGACACGGATCGACCCTCGCGTTCCCGGGCACTCTCGGGGTCGGCCGCTGCCGCCCGCGCGGCCGATTCGACCCCGCCCGCGCCGTCGGTTGGCGGTGCATCGAGGTCATTCATTGCACCGACAGCGTCGAGGATCGCCGTCGAGAAGCCGCTCTCGTTCGCGATCGCGTCGGCGAACTCGATCGCGGTTTCGTCCCCATCGTCGAAGTGTTCGGACTCGCCGTTCAGGAGTGACCGAATCGTCTCCCCGTCACCGTCGATAGTCTGCAGTGCAGCGGCGATACCGTCGACGGGTGGCGGAAACTCCGCCGGATCGACGCCGACCAGCTGCTCTGGGTCGTAGCCGAACGTTCCGGCGACGTCGGTCAACACCGACTCGACCTCGTCGACGGTGTCCGTCAGCGTTCCCAGGGCGGGTTCGAGCGCCTCGATGGTGAATTCGATTCCCGCCGTTACGATTTCCTCGCCGTCTTCGTCGAGGATCTCGATCTCGACTGGCCCGCCGCCCATCGCGTCACCAGGATGGGGTGGAACGAAGAATCGCTCCTCGTCGACGTCGACGAACACCGGGGTTCGGTCGTCCTCGCCGGGATCGTCGACCGCCGCGTCGTAACACCAGGCGATCGGTTCATCGCCGGCCGACCCCGGGACCCCCGAGAGGTCGACGATCGTCCCCGGCGGTGCAGCGCTCGTTCCGATCGAGAGCTCCTCGTCGGTGCCGTCACTGGACCCGTCTTCGTCGCCGTTTTCTGGATCGTTTCCGCCCCCGTCGTCGGCTCCCGAATCGTCCTCGGAGAGCAATCCCTGACAGCCCGCGACGACGGCGGCCGAGGAAGCGCTCGCCGCGGCCAGCAACGCCCGCCGCTTCATACGAGTCGCGGATCCTCTTCGGCCGCTCGTCGGCTGTCGATCCGACCGAACGGTGGCGACCGATCCGTGACGGGACGCCGAGCCCAACCGTCCGGCATTCGCCTCACGCCCCCTCGCACGGCATATCCGGCGGCGTAATCGGGTCGACCTCGCCCCACGAGTGGAAGTCGGCCCGACTGTTCGGCCACTCCGAGCGAACCGGGTAGCCGGTCGTCGTGCTGAGATACTCGACCGTGATGTGGTGCTCGAAGACGTAGACCTCCTCGCCGCGGACGGTCGTCGTGCCGGCGGCGGACAGGCTGGCGTACTCGTCGTCCCGCGCCAGGTCGACGGGAACGTACTGTGCCTCCTCCGGGTCGCGGCTCTCGAGGTCGCAGTAGCCCATCACGACCGTGTAGAGGTCGCCGCCGACGCCGTACATCTCGATCTCCTCGGATCCGTCGATGTAGACGTAGTAGTTCCCGTCGTGGACCTCCTGGAAGCCCGTCGCCGGCTCCGGAGATGAAAGCGCGAGGTCGGCAACGAACGAGGACTCGTAGTCGATCACGTCGCCGAAGTACACCGCCTCGGACAGTTCGTCAAGCTCGCCGTCGGCGACGCCTGGGGTGAAGTCGTCTTCGAGGGGGTCCCCACCGTTCGTTCCGACGTCAGCCAATCCGGCGTCTCCGTCATCGCCAGGAGACCCCGGTCCACCCGAATCATCGGATCCGTCCGAGTCGTCGGATCCGCCGGTACACCCCGCCAGGGCCGCGACACCCGCCCCGGTCAGGCCGGTCAAAAGCCGTCGTCTACTCACCGGTCCGGTCCGGCCGCCGGCACTCTCGACGCGGCGGTGGTTCCGACCGGCGGACGCTACGTATTCGTTCTCTGTAGCCATTATCGCGTAGTTTTCAGCACTTGTTCGGTAATAAAGATATTCTGTACGACAGTACAGTAACCGTGGCGATCAGATGGCCGCCGTGGACTATCCGTAACAAGACTGGGACAGTCCGTCGGCGATGCCGAACTCGCCAGTAATGACAGGGTAGTCCGTTGGCGACGGTGGAACGACCAGTCGGCAGCGCCGTGACAGCCAGTCAACGACGCTGGTGACGACTCGTCTCGACGACGTGCAGGTCACCGTCGAGGATCAATCGGAGTTCCTCGTCCTCGCAGGGGGCCGTGAGCGCGACACACAGCGGGGCTGACTCGATGACTTCCTCGACGACCGTCAGCCCCCGTTGGAACGTCGCCCACGAGGCGAACCGATAGTCGATCCCGTGATCGTGGTAGAACGCCGTCACGGCAGGATGTGCAAGGACCGCAATCGCGAGCGGGCCGCGGGAGACCGCCTTACACTGCTGGCAGACCGCTGCGACCTCGATCAGGTGACGACGATGACACACCGGACACCCGCCCCCGTCTCGGGGCTCGTGTGCCCGACAGAGATCGAGCGACGTGTCGACCGAGCCCGAGCAATCGGGACAGATGCCGGCGACGAACGATCGCACCCGGTTGAGATTGTACGCGAGCGTCGCGTGAAACACCTCCTGTGGCGTTCGATCAGCTAGGCCCGTCGGTGGGAACGGGAACGTAAACAGGACCCCGTCGTCGCCGTCGGCATTTTGCCAGAGGCCTGGACAGCGGCTACACGACACAGCCACGTGGTGATTTCCGTAGTCGATCGCGACGGGAGCGTCACACCGGGGGCAGCTCGCGTCGATCTCTGTGGGGTCGACGGTCGGGCAGTCGCGAACCGTTCCCGCGACGATCGCTCGGACGACCTCGAAGCCCGCCTCGGTGAGTTCGTAGCCGGCGTCCGTCCGACGGACGAAGTGGTCGGTGAGCTTCTCCAAGTGGTAGTTGAAGTTCCCGGTGTCGTCATAGCCGACCCTGTCATACAGCTCCGAGAAGGGAACCGCAGCGTCCGAGTCGTACAGCTCCGCGAACTTGACCACGTTGGCAGGATCGTCCGGTTCGTACAGGTCCCACAGCGTGTGAACGATGGCGAATCGCGTCTCGTTGCCGAGGACGGCGAACGCCTCCTCCGGCGAGAGGCTCATCGAGCCGTCGTCGGTGTATGTCATGAAACTCCATTACTGTAACGAGAGAAAACCGTTCCGCTCGCAACCGTTTGCGCCCAGCCACCGCACAACTTCGTCCGTTCGGGCTGGCTGCGAGTCGTTGTTGACATCCGAGCCATGAATTTAAGTACCAACCCGCGGCCAACGAGTCCATGATCGACGACACGCTCGGCGTCCTCGCGGGCGACTGCACCGTCATCGCCGACGGCACCGACCGCGAGGAGTACCGCGGCCGCGTGACGACCATCGTCAAACCCGACAACACCGTCTTAGTCCACGACGTCGACGGCTACCAGCCCGTCGCCTGGCTCACTCGCGCTGACAGCGTCTCGAGCAACCGCTCGGACGGCTTTACACTCGTCGCGAAGAAGGACACGCAGACGCTGCGAATCGCCGCCCACGAGCGCGACGGCTTCGCGAGCTATCCAGCCTCTGCGGCCGGTACACCGGTTGGCGATTGTCCGGACTGCGACGGAGCGCTCGTCCGCGCAAACGGGATCACCTGCGTGAGTTGTGGCGCCCGACACGGCGTCCCGTCGGACGCCGAGATCCGGGAGCAACGCTGTGACTGCGGGCTGCCGCGGATGCGCGTCGAGCGCGGGCTGGCGTTCGATGTCTGCGTCGACCGAGACTGCGAATCCCTCGACGCCGCGGTGCGCGAGGCGTTCGACCGCGAGTGGGACTGTCCGGAGTCGGACTGCGACGGCTCCCTCCGGATACTCCGACGAGGAGGACTCCTTGCCGGCTGTGAGAACTACCCCAACTGCGACACCGGGTTCCGGATGCCGGCGGGTGTCGTCGACGGCAGATGCGGATGTGGACTCCCGACGTTCAGCACCCCCAGCAGGACCCGGTGTCTGGATGCGACGTGCGATGCGCGGCGAGCACCCGTCGCCGAGGCGACCGACGACGACTAACGAGCGCAGCCGGATCCGCAGCCCCTTAGTGGCGGGTCGCCAAGTCACCGGTATGTCACTCGAGGGGCGACTGGACCGACAGGAGGGCGTCGTCCACGTCGGCGGCGACGCACGCCAGCGGTATCACGACTCGCGGGGGTACGGCTACCCGCTGACGGGCAACGAGATCGCCCTCGCCCCCGTCGAAGCGGCACACCTGCTCTACCGGGGCGACCTGTCGGCGGTCGTCGACGACGACGACCGACTCGACTTCCGGTCGTTCGTCACTCGCGAGCCCGATCCGGAGTTCGGGATTCGATTCTTAGTCTATGCCGACCTGCGGTCGCGGGGATTCTATCTCTCACCGGCCGCGGAACCGTGGCTTGCGAACCCACCGGAGGCGGACTTCGCTGTCTTCCCGCGCGGAAAGGGGCCGGGCGACGGTGAGATCGAGTACGCGCTGTGGACGGTCGGCGAGCGAACCGACGTCGCAGCACGCGACCTCGCGGAAGGCGTCCTCGCGGTCGTCGACGAAGAGAGTGAGATTACTTACTTCGAAGTCGAGCAACGAGAGCCGTCGGGCTCGTCTGAAGCGGCCCTTCCGGATGGATGTGACGCCGATCTGCTCGCAGATCGCGTCGTCGTGTGGGATCCCCCGAGCGAACTCTACGAACGGACGTTCTACGGCCAGCCACTCGAAGGTCGAGAGTACGACGAACCGACGCTGCAGTGTTCGCTGCTCGAAGCGGCCTACCTCGCCGAGCGAGCGGCGATCGACCTCGATCCGGAAACACTTCACGACCGTGGTCGTGACGTCGAAGGCGAGCGGTTCGACCGCCGCCTACGCGTCTACACCGCCCTACGCGAGCGCGGCATCGTCCCCAAGACCGGCTACAAGTTCGGGGCGGACTTTCGAACCTACGCGGACGTCGAGTCCGTCGACAACCTGGGCCACTCGGAGCTGTTGATTCGGGTGTTGCCAGCCGATCATATCTTCGAACCGCGCGACCTCGCGCTCGACGTTCGACTCGCACACGGCGTCCGGAAGACGATCGTATTCGCGCTGGTCGACGACAGCGGTGCGATCGAGTGGTGGTCGTTCGAGCGGCTGACGCCCTGAGTGGAGTGAGGCGAGAGCTGGCTCACCGTGCCGGGGAACGAACGAAGGCGAAGGCTTTTGCGCGCTGGCGCGCCAAAACGGGGGTAATGACCGGAGACGAGTCACTCGAGGAGTCCGGGGAACTGCAGACCGACGGTGGCGCCGCTGGAGCCGACAGCGAGGGATCGAAGATCCCTCGTGCAGACGGCGGAGCCGTCGACGACGTCGCGTTAGACCCCTGGGGCTCCGCGGCCGTCTCCGACTACCGGAAGCTCTTCGAGGAGTTCGGCATCGAGGAGTTCGACGAGCTGCTCCCGGACGTGCCGAACCCCCACTACCTGATGCGTCGGGGCGTCATCTTCGGCCATCGAGACTACGGACCGGTCGCAGAGGCGATGCGAGAGGGCGAAGACGCGGCCGTCCTCTCGGGGTTCATGCCGACCGGTGATCCACACATCGGTCACAAGCTGGTGTTCGACGAGATCATCTGGCACCAGCAACAGGGGGCAGACGCCTACGCCCTGATCGCCGACTTAGAGGCCAACGCGGCCCGCGGGATGAGCTGGGAGGAGATCGACGAGCACGCCCGCAGCTACCTGCTCTCCTTGCTCGCGCTGGGATTCGATCCCGAGGAGGGGACACTCTACCGCCAGTCCGAAAACCGCGAGGTGCAAGACCTGGCGTTCGAGCTCGGTGCCGAGGCCAACTTCTCCGAATTCCAGGCGATCTACGGCTTCGACGGCGAGACGGACGTCTCGCACATGCAGTCGGTCGTGACGCAGATGGCAGACATCCTCTACCCGCAACTCGAGGAGCCAAAGCCGACGGTGATTCCGGTCGGTCCGGATCAGGACCCCCACGTGCGACTGGCACGTGATCTGGCCGAGCGGATGCGCTTTTTCAAGGTGAGCGAGGCATACGCGAGTTTCGAGCTTGACGACGACGAACGGGACCTCGTCGCCGAGTACTACGAGCGGCTCGACCCTGCCGACTTCGACGACGACACGCTCCGGTGTGTCCACGTCGCGCAGGTGCTCGAGGAGACACCCCTCGAAGAGCTTACCGTCCCCGCGGACACGCTCGGTTCGGTGCTGACGAAGCTGAACGAAGCCGGAATGGAGCCGGTCCGCCCGCGAACGCGCTTTTTCGACCGGCGGGCCACCGACGAGGCGTTCGAGGCGCTCATCGACGCCGTCGAAGGCGAAAAGCGGGTGTACGAGAACCACGTGGATGCCTTCGACCTCGGTTCCGACGAGGCCGAAACGCTCGCCCGCGAGGTCGAAGTCGAAAACGGCGGCTACGGCTTCCAGCCGCCGTCGTCGATCTACCACCGGTTTATGACTGGCCTCACCGGCGGGAAGATGTCCTCGTCGATTCCCGCAAGTCACATCTCCCTGCTCGACGATCCCGAGGAGGGCTACGAGAAGGTGAAGTCGGCGACGACGGGCGGGCGAGAGACCGCGGAGGAACAGCGCGAACTCGGCGGCCGGGCCGACGAGTGTCCGGTCTACGAGCTGTACGCCTACCTACTGGCCGGCGACGACGACGAGTTCGCGAAACTCGTCTACGACGAGTGCGTCGGCGGCGAGCGCCTCTGTGGCGACTGCAAGGAGCAGGCCGCCGAGTTGATGAGAGAGTTCCTCGCAGAGCACCAGGAGAAGCGCGAGGACGTAGCAGAGTTGCTGGAGGCGGCGGATATCGAACTCGAGTCGTCCCGACGTCGGTAATCGCCAGGCGACAGGAAGGCCCAAACGCTCCGACATTCGGGCGTAACGTTTTTGCTCGCCCGCTTCGAGGCTCTCGCCATGGTATCCGAGCCCGATCACCGGTGTGTCGTCCGCGACCGCAAGCCGCGCCCGGGGCTCGGCTTTTTTACCGCTCGCTGACCGGACCGTGGACTCGGGGGCGTCCCGCCGGACGCCCGCGGCGAAACGGTCCGCTGCGAGTCGGAACCGCTAACTGACCGACCTACGGCAATCAACATAAGCGAATGCAACTTCCCGAAGCACAGGCCGCGGTCGTCGAGGCCGCGAGCGCGGACGAGGCACAGTCAGTCGACGCCCTCGCCGCGGCGACAGACCTTCCCCCAGAGACCGTCACCGGCGCGGTGTTCGCGCTCGAAGCGGAGGGGCTGCTCGCCGTCGCAGAGCGCGTCGAGGAGACGATCGAACTCACCGAAGAGGGACACGAGTACGCCGCCGACGAGCTGCCAGAGGTGCGGCTCTATCGGGCCGCGCTCGAGGCCGGCGCTGCCGACGGCTCGGCCCCGATGGGCCAGGTTATCGGTGCCTCCGGACTCGAAGGCGCAGGCGTCGACATCGCCCTCTCGAACTACGCCCGGAAGGGGTACGGGGCGATCGAGAGCGGCGAGATCACCGCCGATCCGGACGCCGATCCGGCGGCGGACCCCGAGGCGACAGCGCTGGCCGCGCTCGCCGAGGCAAGCGAAGCGTCGGCCGATGCGGAAGGCGGGAGCGTCGACGGCGCCGATATCGACGAGGAGACGCTCTCTCAGCTCGATCGGCGCGGACTCGTCGAGCGACCCGAGACGACGATCCGAGAGGCGACGCTCACCGAGCGCGGCGTCACCGAGCTGATGGCCGGCATCGAGACGAGCGAGGCGATCGGCCAGATCACCCCCGAGCTGCTCACGAGCGGGGAGTGGCAGGACGCCGAGTTCGCGGAGTACAACGTCGAGGCCGACGCCGAGCGCGTCGACGGCGGTCGGGTCCACGTGCTCCGGCGGACGGCCGAGCGGGTCAAAGACGTACTCGTCGGCATGGGCTTCCAGGAGATGGACGGCCCCCACGTCGACGCCGACTTCTGGATCAACGACTGCCTGTTCATGCCCCAGGACCACCCGGCTCGGACCCACTGGGACCGGTTCGCCCTCGAGAATCCGACCCACGTCGACCACCTGCCGGCGGATCTCGTCGACGCCGTCGAGCGCGCCCACCGCGAGGGCGTCGGCGAGGACGGCGAGGGCTACCGCTCGCCGTGGGACGAGGACTTCGCGCGGGCGCTCGCGCTTCGCGGGCACACGACGTCGCTGTCGGCCCGTCACCTGGCGGGGGTCGCGAGGGGCGACCTCGAACCGCCACAGCGCTTCTTCAGCGTCGAGAAGGCCTACCGGAACGATACGCTGGACGCGACCCACCTGCTCGAGTTCTACCAGATCGAGGGCTGGGTGATGGCCGAGGATCTCTCGGTGCGGGATCTGATGGGCACCTTCGAGGAGTTCTACGCCCAGTTCGGGATCACGGACATCGAGTTCAAACCCCACTACAACCCCTACACGGAGCCCAGTTTCGAGCTGTTCGGCACCCATCCGACGACCGGCGAGTTGATCGAGATCGGCAACTCCGGGATCTTCCGCCCAGAGATGCTCGAACCGCTCGGGGTCGACTGCGACGTGATGGCCTGGGGGCTCGCACTCGAGCGCCTCGCGATGCTCGTGACCGGCGCGGAAGACATCCGCGACCTCCACGGGACGCTCGCAGACCTCGAGTTCCTGCGGAACGCCGAGGTGACCTACTGATGCCAACCGTCGAAATCGACCCCGACGAACTGCGCGGACTGACCGGCCACGACGAGAAGGGCGACGACGAACTGATCGACGATCTGTTCGCGCTCGGCCTGGAGTACGAGGGCGAGACCGAGGACGGCGAGTTCGAACTCGAGTTCGCGCCCGACCGGCTCGATCGCCTCTCCGTCGAGGGGGTCGCCCGCTCGCTTCGCTACCAGTACGGCGACGTCCGGGGCGTCTCGGTGCCGAGCACGAACGCCCCGGAGTGGACGATCGAGGTCGACGAGGCGGTTCCCGACGAGCGTCCGTTCGTGACGGGGGCCGTGATTCGAGGCGTGGATCTGGACGAGGACGCTCTCGACTCGCTGATCCAGCTCCAGGAGAAACTCCACGCGACGATGGGGCGTGGCCGCGCGAAGGGTGCGATCGGGATTCACGATCTCACGATGTTGAAAGGGAGTCCCGCGACGGAGGGAGCCCCGAGCGTCCGCTACACCGGTGTTGCCCCCGAAGAGGATCGGTTCGTCCCGCTGGATTCGGATCAGGAAATGACTCCCGCACAGGTGCTCGAAGAGCACCCGACCGGAGAAACGTACGCGGATCTCGTCCGCGAAAACGCCCGGTATCCAGCGATCTACGACGATCTCGGCCTCTTCTCGTTCCCACCGGTTATCAACGGTCGGCGGACCGAAGTGACGACCGACTCCCGAGAGCTGTTCGTCGAGCTAACCGGCACTGACCAGTGGACGATCGACAAGATGTGTGCGATCGTCTGTTACGCACTGGCCGCCCGCGGCGCGACGATCGAGTCCGTAACGGTCGAGTATCCCTCCAGAGAGCTGGTCCGGCCCAACTTTTCGACGAAGACCAAGACCGTCACGCACGACCGCATCGAGACGATTCTGGGGATCGGACTCGATCCCGAAGAGGTCGTGGACCTGGCCGAACGGTCGGGTCTCGACGCCGAAATCGTCGACGTCGGCGGCGAGGCCGCCTACGAGATGACGATCCCGCCGTACCGCGTCGACGTCCTCCATCCGGTGGACCTGATCGACGACGTCGGCCGGGCGTACGGCTTCAACGAGCTTGAGCCGACCTACCCCGACGTCGGAACCGTCGGTGGCCGCCACGAGCGCAGCCGACTCGGGCGGTCGGTCCGCGAGCTGCTCGTCGGCCTCGGCTTCGAGGACATGCTGAACTTCCACATGACCAACGAAGCCGAGAACTTCGAGCGAGCCGAACTTTCGCCCGACGACGACGTCTACGGCGCCGGAGAGCCGGCGACGATCAAGGAGGTCTACAGCGAGGACTACACGATCCTCCGGACGTGGACGCTCCCGTCGCTGCTGACAGTTCTCGAGCGAAACACCCACCGCGCGTACCCACAGGATCTTTCTGAGGTCGGCTTCGCTGCGATGGTCGACGAGGCCGAGAACACGGGTGTGGTCGAGCGCCGCAGTGTGGGCGCCGTCCTCGCCCGCCACGATGCAGCCTACGAGGATGCGAAGGCGCGTCTACAGGCAATCGCCCGAGCGTTCGGCGTCGAGATAGAGACACCGCCGACCGAACACCCGACCTTCGTCTCGGGTCGAACGGCGAGCGTCGTGATCGACGGCGAGAACGTTGGCGTGATCGGCGAGGTCCATCCGTCGGTGCTCACGGAGCGCGATCTGGAGGTGCCGGTCGCAGCGTTCGAGTTCGATCTCGCGGCCCTGCAGTAACGCTGCTTAGTCGCTCTCGAGCCGTGACAGCCGTTGTTCGGTCGAGAAATTGCACCGTGAGCGAGGCCGTAGGCCGAGCGAGCGGGCCGACGACTGACCCGGAACGAGCGTAGCGAGTAAAGGGGAAGGAAGAGCGCTTTTGCTCGACCCTGAGCGGGAGCAAAGCTCCCGCGAGGTCGTCGGCGCAAAGCGCCGACTGCCCGAGGGACCTACGGTCCCTCGCTGTCCAAAAGAGCGCATAGCGCTCTTTTGAAGATTTTGCCGAAGGACGTTGCGCTGTGCGACAGCTACGCTGTCGCCAGCGCAACAGACTGCAGCGCAAAAGGTCGTTGTTAGAACTCGTGTTCGACGTCCTCTTCGTCCGCTTTCTGGATGATGATCTTCCCGTCTCGAACGCGGACGAAGACCTCATCCCCGATGTCCATACCTGCGACCGCGAGTTCGTCCTCGTGGAGATTGAGGTGAACGTTGTGATAGTTGCCGTCTTCGTCTTTCGCACCGCTTGGACTCAGCTTCTTTTTCCGGACCATCGCGGGATTCTAACTCGAACTTCGCCGTAGGATATACTTAAGTGTTTTCTACGCCGCAGGAAAGAGTCACAGCGAACCATGCTGACCGACGAGTCGTGATGTCACTTCGCCGTAAGAATGGTGGAGGGAAAATACATAAAGATACCGGCGCAGTCGGTCGGTTTTCGGGGATATCTTTATGTCGCACCGTGTGCTGATTTGACACGGAGGGACAAACCATGGTACGTGAAGATGGTAAGCGGAACTTCGCGCTGCGCGAGGGCAACGGCGATGAATCGAGCGTCTTTTCCGGAAACACGCCGCGGCAGGCGGCACTCAAGGCAGCCCGACGGTTAGATCCCGGCTCCAGCGAGGACGAGGCCGATCGGGTCGAGCTCAAACTCCGCGAAAAAGGCACCGACAAGGTACACATCTACGACGGCTGGGCGTGGGAAGAGACGGCCCCCGACGACAAACCGGACTGGATGCCCGGTGAGATCACGGAGGCGAACGTCTCGAAGAAAGGTATCGAGCATCTAGAGGAGTAATTCCACGACAGTCGCCTGTTCGATGCAGACGGCTTCGATTGATAGCAGCGGCGCCACGCCGAAGAGGCCGAGCGACCCTCGCTCGCGGCGGCGATCTATCGTTTCCGCTTCCGTAGAGAACGACGACTCGATTTGGAGGTATCGACTTCGACGAATAGTTGCACGTCGCGACCACGTACGAGGTGTTTACTGCCTTCCGCGTCATGGCCTCGCTGGCTGGGGTTACGTTCGTTATCGGCACCCAGCACGTCGCCCAGTGGTTCGAAGAGGAGAACCTCGGGCTCGCAGAGTGGACGACGGTCTTTTTGCCCCGTCAGCACAAGTAAGCGGTAATGACGACAGTTACACTCGGACCCGAGGGGACCTACTCCCACCGAGCCGCACGGGCGGTCGCTGAGAACGGGATCGACTTTCGCCAGTCGGTGACGGCGATCGTCGACGCCGTCGCGAACGAGGGATACGAGTACGGAGTCATTCCAATCGAGAACAGTATCGAGGGGAGCGTCACCGAGAGTCTCGACGCAATCGGAGAGTACGACGTGGCCGTCGTCCGCGAGATCGTCACCCCAATCACGCACGCACTGCTCGCCCAGGGCTCGGAGTTCGAGACGATCGCCAGCCACTCCCAGGCGCTGGCACAATGTCGGGGCTACCTCGACCGAGAGTATCCGGAGGTCACACTCGAAGCCGTCGCGAGCACCGCCCAGGGCGTCGAGTACGCCCACGAAGATCCAACGATCGCGGGGATCGGGCATCCGGACAACGCCGACGGCGAGTTGCAGGTACTCGCCGAAGGGATCCAGGACCAATCGTCGAACGCGACGCGCTTTTTCGTGGTCGCACCCGTCGATGCGCGCTCTACAGGGGGCGGGAAGACCTCGCTCGTCGTCTACCCAGACGTCGACTACCCAGGCCTGCTACTCGAGCTGTTGAAACCGTTCGCCGAGCGAAATATCAACCTGACGCGCCTCGAGTCCCGCCCGAGCGGGGAGCGTCTGGGCGACTACGTCTTCCACATCGACATCGAAGCGGGACTGTACGAGGAGCGGACGGACGAAGCACTCGCGGACATCGAAGCGCTCGCAGAAAACGGCTGGGTCCGGCGGCTCGGTTCGTACGACACCGAACACGTCGTGGAGTAAGAGCGGGCGTGAGGTGAGACCGGACGTGGAGTGAAGGCGGTGCATCTACAAGACGGACCAGCCACCGACAGCGAGCCCCCATCCGCGGGCAGAGTTTATCCTCTTGGGAGGCCTACAGGCGAATATGCGACGCAATCCGTTCGACGAACTCGAGGAGATGCTAAATCGAGTGAGCCGGCAGGTCGAAGAGGGTGTAACCGCTGGCGGGCTCCAGACGCCGGGCTCGGTCGCCGTCGACGTCGTCGACGCGGGCGAGGCGTACACCGTCACCGCCGACCTCCCGGGATACGAGACCGAGGACCTGGAGCTAACGCTGACGGAGGGGACGCTCCAGCTCGAGGCGGCCCGCGAGCGATCCCGCGAACACCAGGAGGGCGAGTACGTCCGCCGCGAGCGGACAGGACAGACGGTGAGCCGGCGAATTCGCCTCCCAGAGCCCGTCGACGAGGAGGGAGTTTCGGCGACCTACAACAACGGTGTGTTGACGGTACGGCTGCCGAAGGAAACTCCCGGCGGAGACTCGAAACAGATCGACATCGAGTAACTCGCACGCCAAAGTGGCGAACTGAGGACAATCGAGTTGTCCGTGTGAGAGCCGAGCCGAACTACGAGCGAGCGTTCTTTTTGCGACGTGTTCGAACAAGGCTTCGTCCGAGCAGCAGTGTGCCGATGGTAACGAGCACGGTCAACACGCCGAATCCAGGAACCGAATCGTCATCCGCCGAATCGTCTCCGGTAGCCGTCCGAGAGTCATCCGCCGAACGGTCGACTCCGTCACCGTCTGCTCTCTCGTCGTCTGAAGCGTCGTCTGTACCGTCGCTATCATCCTCGTCATCGTCTGGGACGGCATCCTCGACGGCGAAAGACGTCTCAGCAGTGACGTCACTGCCGTCTTCGGCGAGGATCGTGAGCGTCGCAGCGTACGATTCGCCGGGAGCGACGGCGAGGACGTACTGGGCCACCGAGTCCGTGATCTGTGCGTTCTCGTCGTCGGTGACGTCCTCGCCGTTTACCGTCAGCGCGACGGCGCCGTCAGCTGTCGACGAAACGCCTTCGTACTCGAAGCCGACGGTGATCTCCTCGGTCTCCGCGTCAAGCGACGTCCCGTCGGCTGGCGAGACGTCGACGATCTCCGGTGGTTCGTCGGGCGTCGGGTCGACTTCATCTTCGACCTCGAAGGCCGTCTCAGCACTGGCCACATTGCCAGCGTTGTCAGCGACCGTGATCTCGGCGACGTACGATTCGCCGGGCGCGACGTCGAAGGTGTACTCCGCTACCGAGCCCGTGATCTGTGCGTTCTCGCCGTCGGTGACGTCCTCGCCGTTTACCGTCAGCGCAACGGCGCCGACGTCGACGCCCGAGAGCGCGTCTTCGTATTCGAAGCCGACGGTGATCTCCTCGGTCTCCGCGTCAAGCGACGTCCCGTCGGCTGGCGAGACGTCGACGATCTCCGGTGGCTCCTCGTCGATGACGAGCGCCCCGTAGGTCGAGAACCTGGTAACGTCGGCGACGACGAACGGATCGTCGTCGTAATAGGTCACTGTCGAGTCGACTGCGTTCCAGTCGCCGCTGGTCTCGTCGAGGTGATAGAGGCCGACGTCGTCAACTGACGCACCGTCATCGAGCTCGTGCTCGTCGATGGCCATCGAGACCGTCGCGCTCTCGATCGTCCCCGATTCCATGTGGTAGTCGATGAAGCCGTCCAGTTGCGCAGTCAAGAAGCCGACGCCGAGTTCACCAGCGCCGAGGTTCGTGTTGACCGAGTTCTCAGAGAGCGCGAGGAACAACTCTTCGGCGAGGATTGCCTGTTCTGCCTCCTCGATCACGTCAAACGTGATCGTCGTCCCCGTCTCGTCGATGACGATCTCTCCGTCACCGATCGTGAACCCGGTGTTGATTACCGTTGACACGTCGTTGCTCCCGACATTACCGGCGCGGTCGGTTCCGGTAGCAGTGACGACGTACTCGCCGGATTCCTCGAACTCGATCGTGCCGGTGAAGAGCTGATCAGAGTTGCTCGTCCCGTCGAGGGTCACCGTCACGGGTGACGTCGAGCCGTCGTCGTGGACGACGACCGCGCTTACGTCGGGAACATCGGAGAGGGGCTCGTCGCTCTCGACGACGACCGTCGCGGAGTCACCGTCGACGTCCTCGATCGTCACCGACATCGAGGGGGTATTTCGGTCGATCACGAGAAGTTCGTCCGCGGCGTCCATCCCCGCGTTCCCCTGTTCGTCCACTGCAATCACCGACACCTCGTATGCCCCGTCGTCGGGGAGGGCGTCGAGCGGAATCTCGGCAGTCCAGCGGTCGCTGCCGTCGTGGGTTGCGTCCACGCCGACGGAGTAGGTCGTCTGCATGGAACTGACCAGCAGCGTCGCTTCCTCGAGATCGAAGTCGGATTCGACGTCGATCGTGACGGTGGTATCCTCACTCGCATAGACCGCGTCTGCCTCGAGATCGAGGTCGTACCCGTCCGAGTAGCCCTCAACGTTCGTGATGGACGGATCGACGGTCGGTTCGACGACCTCAACGGTCCCGGCGTATCGGTCACCGAGCCTGAGTTCGTACGCACCGGTCTGCTCGGGCTGGAAGGTGATGTTCAGCGCACCCAGGTGGTAGAACCCGGGCGCGAGCGTTACCTCCTGACTGTCGACGACGAACTCCTCGCCGGAGTCCTGGTCGATCGCGACTAACTCGATCGTCTCGGTTCCCTCGACGTTTCCAGCCTGGTAGATGCTTCCCACCACATGTAGCTCCTGACCCAGCGCGATCTCGATCTCGGAGGAAGAAGCGGCGATCACTTGTACGTCCGAGTACGCCTCGGTCACGTCCAGTTCGCCGGCATCACGATCGCCCAGTTTGAGGTCGTAGACGCCCGGATCGTCGATCGTTGCGGTCACGTTTAGCGCACCAAGGTGGTAGAAGCCCGGTGCGAGCGTTACCTCCTGGCTGCCCAGGACCATCTCCTCGCCGGTGTCCTGATCGATTGCCACCAGGTCGATCGTCTCGGTTCCCTCGACGTTGCCAGCCTGATAGATGCTACCCACCACGTACAGCTCCTCGCCTTCCAAGACTTCGATCTCCGAAGTCGACGCCGCGATGACCTGGATGTCCGATTCGGCGGCTTCGACCTCGACCGTTCCGGCGGAGCGGTCGCCGAGTTCGAGGTCGTAGGTACCACTTTCCTCGGGTGCGAAGGAGATGTTGAGTGCACCCAGATGGTAGAAGCCCGGAGAGAGGGTCACCTCCTGGCTGCCGATGATCTCGGTTTCGTTCGTCTCCGTGTTTGTCGCCGTCAGTTCGATCGTCTCGGTTCCCTCGACGTTCCCGCTCTGGTAGATGCTCCCGACAGTGTAGGCCTCCTCGCCCTCGATCAGTTCGATCTCCGAAGTCGACGCCGCGATGACCTGGATGTCCGATTCGGCGGCTTCAACCTCGACCCAGCCTGCATAGCGCTCACCGAGGTGGAGATCGTACGTTCCAGGCGCGTGGGGCTCGAACGTGATGTTGATCGCTCCCAGGTGGTAGAAGCCCGGATCGAGTGTGACGTCCTGACTGCCGACGACATCGGTTTCATTGGTCTCAGTGTTTGTCGCCGTCAGTTCGATCGTCTCAGTACCACCTTCCTCACCGGCTTGGTAGATGCTGCCGGTCACGGAGGTGTGCTCACCCTCGATTAGTTCCACGTCGGCGACCGAGGAACCGACTACCTGAATGTCCGAAAGGGACTGCTCGACGGAGACGGAGCCCGCATCCCGTCCGCCGAGTTCGAGATCGTAGGTCCCGGCCTCTTCGGGTGTAAATGAGATGTTAAGCGCACCGAGATGATAGAAGCCCGAGGAGAGCGTCACCTCCTGGCTGCCGACGGATACCGTCTCGTTCGTCCCCCGGTGGGTCGCGTTCAGTGAGATCTCCTGGGTGCCTTCGATATTCCCTGCCTGATAGACGCTTCCGATGACGTTGACTTCCTCACCGACGGTGAGATTGTATCCGTCCGGCGAGGCCGCGATGACCTGAATGTCAGAGACTGCGGGTTCGACGTCGATCGCCCCGGCGTTCTGTCCGCCGAGTTCGAGATCGTACGTCCCCGGTTCGTCGGGTGCGAACGTGATGTTCAGCGCACCCAGGTGGTAGAACCCGGGCGAGAGCGTCACCTCCTGGCTTCCCATGTCGGTCTCCTCACCGGTGTCCTGATCGATTGCCACCAGGTCGATCGTCTCGGTTCCCTCGACGTTGCCAGCCTGGTAGATGCTGCCGACAGTGTAGGCTTCCTCACCCTCGATCAGCTCGAGTTCGGAGGTCGACGCCGCGATCACCTGGATGTCCGATTCGGCGGCTTCGACCTCAACGGTTCCGGCGGAGCGGTCGCCGAGTTCGAGGTCGTAGGTACCACTTTCCTCGGGTGCGAAGGAGATGTTCAGCGCACCCAGATGGTAGAAGCCCGGAGAGAGGGTCACCTCCTGGCTGCCGATGATCTCGGTTTCGTTCGTCTCCGTGTTTGTCGCCGTCAGTTCGATCGTCTCGGTTCCCTCGACGTTCCCGCTCTGGTAGATGCTCCCGACAGTGTAGGCCTCCTCGCCCTCGATCAGTTCGATCTCCGAAGTCGACGCCGCGATGACCTGGATGTCCGATTCGCCCGGTTCGACCTCGACCGTTCCGGCGGAGCGGTCGCCGAGTTCGAGGTCGTAGGTTCCCGGTTCGGGTGCGAACGTGATGTTGATTGCTCCCAGGTGGTAGAAGCCCGGAGAGAGCGTCACATCCTGGCTGCCCAGGACAATCTCCTCACCGGTGTCCTGATCGATTGCCACCAGGTCGATCGTCTCGGTTTCCTCGACGTTACCAGCCTGGTAGATGCTGCCGACGGTGTAGGCTTCCTCACCCTCGATCAGTTCGATCTCCGAGGTCGAGGCTGCGATGACCTGAATATCAGAGACTGCAGGTTCGACCTCGACCGTTCCGGCGGAGCGGTCGCCGAGTTCGAGGTCATAGATGCCGGGTTCTTCGAGCGCCGCGGTGATGTTGAGCGCACCCAGGTGATAGAATCCTGGGGAGAGCGTTACCTCCTGGCTGCCCAGGTGAATTTCGTCGCCGGTTTCCTGGTCGATGGCGACGAGGTCGATCGTCTCGGGACCCTCGGCGGTCCCGTCCTGGTAGATGCTGCCGATCGCGTACACCTCCTCGCCCTGGATAACGTCGGTTTCAGACAGCGAGGCCGCGATGACCTGCACATCAGAGAACTGGTTCTCGATCGTGACCGTTTCGACGACGAAGCCGTTGACCGAGAGCGTCACCTCGGCGCTCTCGCCCTCATCGGGAATGTCGCCCGGCGCGGGAGTCCAAGAGAGCGTCCCACCGTCGCGGGTGATTCCGGATTCGACGAACACCGTCGCTTCGTCGACCGCCTCGCCGTCAACGTCGAGCACCAGGGTTTCGATTCCCGGTTGATCACCGCTGTTGAAGAAGTCGACGGAGACGGTGACCGACTCGTCGATTCCGACCGTCTCCCGGTCTGCACTCGCACCGTAGACGAGGACAGACGCGTCGGGATCCGCGACAGCGACGGTGCCGACAGCGGTTCCGTTGACAGTCAGGTCGTGTTCGCCGGCCTCGTCGAACGCGTGCTCGAAGGTGACCGTCCCGGTCGCACCCGGTTCGACGGAAATCGTCTCGGCGTCGACCGGCACGCCGTCGACCTCGAAGTCGAGTTCCTCGTTACCGGCGACCGTTCCGTCGTTGGTCACCTCGACGACGACAGCTACGCTGTCACCGACTGTAACGGCGGTCGGATCGACCGTTCCGTCGACAATCACCAGGTCGGCGTAGGCCGCCTCCACAGTCGTCGCCGTCGCGGCTTCGTCGTCGTCGCTGCGCACGACGACCGAAACGTCGCCTGCATCTTCTGCCTCGGTCGCCCAGACGAGCGTTACCGTCTCGTGCTCGCCGCCGTCGAGGGAGACGTCGATCGCGTCAACGACCGTTCCGTCGACAACCAGCTCGATCGGTTGGGTCGCACTGATATCGCCGGTGTTCGTCAGCGTCGTAGTAACGTCGAGTTCCTCTCCCGCCACCACCGGCGTGGTCGTGTTCTCGATCGTCACGTCGAACGACGCCGGCTCGGCGACAGCCACGGTTCCAATGGGGGCCCCGTCGACGGTCAGGTCGTACTCGCCAGCGGCACCGAACGCGTGTTCGAACGCGATCGTCTCGGTTGTTCCGGCATCGACAGTTACTGTCTCGTTGGCCACGGACACATCGCTCGTCGCAAGGGTGAGAGTTCGCGTTCCGGAAACCGTCCCGTCGTTGGTCACCTCGGCGAGGACAGTGACGGTCTCGTCGACCAGGACAGAATCCGGATCGATCGTTCCGTCGACGACCACCAGGTCGGCGTAGGCCGCCTCCACAGTCGCCGCCGCCGCGGCTTCGTCGTCGTCGCTGCGCACGACGACCGAAACGTCGCCTGCATCTTCTGCCTCGGTCGCCCAGACGAGTGTCACCGTCTCTCGCTCGCCACCGTCGAGAGAGACCGCAACTGTGTCGACGACCGTTCCGTCGACGACTAACTCGATCGTCTGACTGCTTTCGATCCCGCCGAGGTTCTCGACCGTCGCGACGGTCGAGAGGGGCTCGCCGGCAACCACTGGCGCGTCCGTACTCTCGATCAGTACGTCGAACGAGGCGGGTGGAGGAGCGACAGTAACGGTGTCAACAGCGGTTCCGCCGATGGTCACGGCGTATTCGCCGGCATCGGCGAACACGTGTTCGAAGGTGACCGTCTCGGTCGTACCCGGCGCGACGGACACCGTCGCGTCGTCAGCGACCACGCCGTCGATTTCGAGGGAGATCGTCTCGTCGCCGGCGATCGTCCCGTCGTTGGTCACCTCCGCAGAGATCGTGACGGATTCACCGACCTCGACGTCGCTTCGGTCAAGGGTTCCGTCGACGACGGTCAGATCGGCGTAGGCCGCCTCGACGGTCACGTCGGTGGACGCCTCACTGTCGTCGCTTTCCACTACGATCGTGATCGCATCGCCTGCGTCTCCCGTGCTTGTCGCCCAGACGAGTGTCACGGTCTCGGACTCGCCGCCCGTGAGGGTGACGTCGATCTCGTCGAGGACCGTGCCGTCGGCGACCAGTTCGACTGTCTGGGTTCCGTCCTCGTCGCCAGTGTTCTCGACCGTTGCGGTGACGAGGAGGTCCTCGCCGGCAACGACCGGATCGGCGGTACCGTCGATCGTTACATCGAACGAGGCGGGTTCGGGGTCCGGATCGGGGACGTCGTCCAACTCGCCGAAGACGCCGAACGTGGAGAAGCCGGTCACACCGGTGGCGTAGACGTATCCTTCGTTTGCGTCGACTCCCGACTCGTAGGGTTCGTCGCCGGGAGCGTGCCAAGTGCCGTCGTAACGCCAGATGCCGAGCGTCGATTCGTCGAGATCGCCGAGGTCGGCCGCGTCGTAGTAGATCCGGAGTTCTGCGAGTGCCGCGTCGTCATCCAGACTGGTCACCTCGACGTATCTGCTGAGGGAGTCGAATCCGTCGGGACCGGTTCCGGAGCCGGCCGCCGCGTTGAGTTGTACACCGTTTCCGACGACTGTCACCGTCGCGTCGCCCAGCGTCAGCCGGTCGAGCGTGGTATCGCTCTCACCGTCGAGTAAGACGTCGGCTCCTTCGACATCGGTGACGGTCAGGTTCGAGACAGTCGTGTTCTCGCCGTAGATCACCATACCGGTCGGGCTTCCGTCGATCGTGACGTCCTCGAACGCGTTGTTGTAGTTCTCGCTGGAGGCGACGTGTACGGCGTCCCACGTTCCACCGATAACGGTGACGTTGGTGAATGTGTTCCCGCTCGACTGGCGGACCAGACTGAGCGAACTACCGGTGTTGTCGATCAATGTGACGTCAGTGAACGTGCTGTCGTCGGCGGCGGTCAACCCGATGCCGCTCCCTTCGTTTTCGGTCGCGGTAACTCCGTGGAACTCGTTGTGCACGACGGGTTCGTTCGACCGTGAATCGCCGATGAGGTAGATTCCCTCGCCGTAGTTTCCAGACGCCGTAACGTCCCGCAGGACGTTTCCACTGCTGTCGTCGACGACGATCCCGTTCCAGCCGTTACCGGAGACGCTGACGTTCTCGAACTCGTTCCCGACGTTGCTCTCGAGATTCAGCCCGTACATCGAGTTGTCGTCGGCCGTGACGTCGACGAACGTGTTACCCGAGCCGAACGTCGTCAGCCCGGCCTGGCTCGACGAGGAGTCCAGTCCGACGAAGACGTTCCCCGTCGAACCGGATCTCACCTGCACTGCGCCGGGTGAGAGCGCGCTCTGCTGGGCCTCGTTCTGGTAAGCGGTGACGTTCGTGAACACGTTGTCGTGACTGTATCCTTGCCACCCTGAGCCGACCTCAAGCCCCCGGTAGTCGTTGTGCCGCGTTACCAGGTTCGTCACCTCGTTGTTGTGCGCATTGGCGAACTCGGCGCCGGTGCCACCGTTCTCGACGAGCACATCCGTGACCACGCCGTCGCTTCCCGAGAAGTACAGTCCGGTGTCCCAGCCGTCGATCGTCACGTCAGTGAGGGTGACGTTATCCGCGCCGTCAACGTGAATCCCGTACTGGGATCCATCCACATCGGCGCCTTGGATCGTGTGCCCTTGCCCGTCGAAGACCACGTCGTTCGCGTCGATCACGATTGCCGTCGAGTCCTTCGTTAGGTCTTCGTCGAGGAGGTAGGTTCCTGGCGTCGTGATAGTTGTACTCTCGGTGATCGTCACCGGCCCATCGTGGGTAACCGACACTGGTGCGGTGGCGATATCGTCCTGGCTCTTAACTGTCACCTCGCCGCTGCCAACGTTATCAGTATCTGTCGTCCACGTGAGGGCCAGTGTCTCATCCTCGCCCCCGTCGAGTGTGCGTTCCTTCGTATCGACGACCGTTCCGTCGAAGTCCTCGAGGGAAATCGTCTGGGTTCCCGTCTTCTCGCCCACGTTGGTGACAGTGACGGTAACTTCCAGGTCTTCGCCCGTGTCAACCGGTGAGTTCATGTCGTCAATCACCACGTCAAAGTATGCCTCGAGCGGCGGCGCACCGATTGGATTTTCGTTGAGGAATGGCTCGTAGTCGATGTTCTCCCCGACCGAGTCGCCATCCCCGTCGCCTTCACCGCTGGGGCCGCTCTCGTGACCCCACCAGTTGTTCGTCGCGTTGAGCGTCCCGTGACCATCGTAGACGAGTCCCTGATCGTTGCCGGCGATCGCGTTATCGTGAATGGCGACGACATCGTCGTTTCTCGCAAAGAGGTACAGACCCACATCGTTATTCCTGACGTCGTTGCTGTGAATAGAACCGGCATCGCTGCCAAAATCGACGAAGATTCCCCGATCGGCATTATCTATTACCGTGTTGGATTCGATTGTCGTACCGTCTCGGCCGTCGACTTCGATTCCGTGGCCCCCACTTCCAGTAATAACGTTGTTCGTCACTTCGACGTCATCTACGGAACTGACAGGGGCCGCTGACCTCGGTATCCCAATTCGAATTCCCCCACTGTCGGCGTTCTCGATACTGTTGCCGTCGATCCGTAGGTTCTCACCCCCATCGATGTAAATTCCGCGGTCGGACTGCGAAATCTTGTTTTCGAGAATCTCGACGGAGTCCACCGAAATAACGTCCACGCCCCGCTGGTCGGTCTCGATTTCGTTGCCCGAGACCGTTGTGGTTTCTTCGAACGATGAAACGTGTTCTTGTCTGATCGAAATTCCTGCATACGAACCGTCTTCGATCCTGTTGTCGGTGATCGATGCCCCGTCGCTGTCGACCACGTAGATCGCCCGATCAGACTCGGTTATCACGTTCTGCTCGATCGTTGCGTCCGTGGAGCTCCAGACGCTAATCGAGCCGGATATACCGCCGTGGCTTGTCTGTGTAGTCGCTAACTCGTTATCGGCGATGGTCACGCCCGCACTGTGAACGACCTGAATCCCGGAGATCACGCCGTCGATATCGAGTCCGGAGACGGTCGCGTTCTCGACGTCAACGAGGATTATCTGTCCGGGGTTCTCAGGAATCGTCGGGTCGCTGACGCCGGCCGCGTAGAACAGGTCGTCCTCGCCGACGGTGTTTCCGGACATCTCGTGTGGCTGCTCGTCGAGATTTTCGGGAACGCCGTCGAAACGAACGCCGGTGGCGAACTGGTTGTCAGTGACCGTGACGTTGATCGCATCGTCGAGCACGAGGTCGACTTCAGTCCCCGAAAACTCGTTGTCACGGACGATCGTATCGTCACCCGCGTGTGGGATTGCCTGGGAGATGTCGCGGAAGGTGTTCCCCTCGATGACCGTCCCGTCCATGGAGCTAGTACCGGCCCGGAGGATCCCCCATTCGGCACCTTCGATCGTATTGTCCGCCACGACCGTACCGCTCCGGACCTGGATGGCGATGCCGTCTGTTGCCGTTACGTTGTTCTGGCGTATTTCCCCGTCTCCAACAACAATTCCGTCGGCGTTACTCGTGACGGTGTTGTTGACGATGGCAACGTTGGACCAGTCGGTTCCAAGTTTGATTCCTGTCCCCGAGTTGTCCGCGATGGAGTTGTTTTCAATGACTACATTATCACTGCCATACCAACCGTCATCGTACGTAATCCCGTCTACGTTCCCGCTGATCACGTTGCCTTCGATAGTGAATCCATCGTTGTGCTGAGTGAGATAGAGGCCACTCACGTCGTTGTCGACGAGAGTACTATTTCGAAGTGTGAACTCATCGCCATTGACGAAGACTGCCCCGTCTCCGCCGGAATACCCCTCGATCCGGAACCCATCGACGGTCACGTCGTCAGACTCTACTCTGATCGCACCCTCGAGTCCGTCGGTGCCGTCGAGCACGGCTCCCCGCTCAACCACCGACCGCAGCGTCAGTTCCTTGTCGATCGTCAGCGACTCCTCGTAGGTGCCGTTCCCGACGAAGACCGTGTCGCCCGGCTGGGCTGCGTCGATCGCGTCCTGGATGCTGTCGCCATCCTGAACGCCGTCGACGAGCACCTCAACCGTACTGACCGATTGACCATCGACCTCGAGATGGTACGTACCCGCCTCGGCGAGCGAAACGCTCAATCGCTCGGTCACGGTGCTCTCGCCGTCGACGTCGAGATTCCTGGTGTCGTTCGCGACTTCGATTCCCCCGTCGTCGTAGGCGACGAGTTCGCTCTCGACGCTCTCTCGATTCTGGTGGAGGTTCTCGTATCGAACGTCGACGCTCGCCTCGCCCGCTGCGCTCGGATCGAGAGGTGCTTCAACGCCGCTTATGATCGAGGCCTGGAGGCGGTTCGTTTCGGTCACGTAGATCGGCTCACCGTCCGGTAATACCTCGATTGTGCCGATCTCTTCGTCTTCGATGTAGGCCGTATAGGTTCCGGGTTCGTCGATCGGATCGGTGACAAAAATATAGGTCTCTTTTTCACCGTTCACAGGTCCTTCTGCATCCACGAACGCGACGTCTTCGCGATCGTCGAACGCCGGCCCATCAAGCGAGAGAGTCGTGTTCTCATCGGTATACTCCCCGAGGTTCATCGCCTCGTAGGAGACCTGTATTTGATTGCCCTCCAGTCGCGTGTCGAAAAACGGCAGCACGGACCGGAAAATCGGGTCGTTCTCGTCGACGACGGTGAGTGTCCCACTCTCTTCGTCGTTGATTCCGAGGGCGTATTCGCCGCTCTCGCTTGGCGCGGTCAGCGGCAGTTCGACCGTTTTCGTGCCGTAGGCGGGCACCTCGACGGTCCGGCTAACCTGCAGATCGTCCTCGAGTTGGAGGGTAACGGTCGCCGACGTGGTCGGATCCCAGTCGTTTCTGACCGTGGCCGTGACCGTTAGTTCATCTTCGACAAACGCACCCCCATCGAACTCGACATCAACGACTCTGGGGTCGGAATCCGGAATATCGCCGGTCCACTGGTGGTGATTGTTCTGCCCACCGAGCATGACGCGTGAGTCGCTACTCGAACCCGAGACGCCCGCATTAATTGCGATGATACGCTCGTCGCCGCTCGTGACGGCGGCGTACGCCACGCCATCCACGACGATTACGTTGCTTCGGTCACCGGTCTCGACTGACCAGAGTTCAGTTCCATCCTTCGGGTCGAGCGCTCTGAACGCTTCCGAATCGGTGGTTTGTGGTACGAAGAGCGTACCGTCGGCGACCGTTGGCGCGTCGGCTACTGCATCGTTGTCCGACCAGCGTTCGGTTCCATCGGCCGCCTTGAGCGCATACAACCCATCCTGACCAACGTAGACTGTTGACTCGCCACCTTCACCGGAAACTGTTGGCGATGAAGGTGTTGTTAGAAGCGCCGGTTGCGGATCATCGAACTCAACTTCCCACTCCGTCTCACCGGTTTCTTCGTCAATAGCTACGGTGAACAGCTCATAGTCGTCTGGATCAGGATCATTCGAACCAAGGCCTTCCGTATAGCTGAAATAGACAAGACCATCTACAATAGTTGGCTCCGTCACCGCACCGCGGTCCTGGAGAGTACCTATCTCGTCCCACGTCCACTGTTCGTCCCCTTTCCCTGCGTCGACAGCGATCATCCCGTCCGAGGTGACGTAATAGACGGTTCCGTTGTTGAACGTTGGTCCGGCGTAGACTTGGCTGTTGGTCTCGATGGACCAGTTCTCATCACCTGTCTCGGCATCGAGGGAGAGAACCGTGCCTGAGGATTGGTCAGACCAGCTGACGTACACACCCCCGTCACCGACCGACTGGTACCCGGTCGAGCTTATCGCGTCTTCGTCGGACTCGACGTGCCACTCGATCGCTCCGAGTTCCAAATCGAGTGCCCAAACGCCGTCGGAACCAGAGACATACACAGTCCCGTCGACGACCGTCGGCGACCCACGGGCAGAAATCTCTGTCGCCCACCGTTCCTCACCGGTGCCGACATCGTACGCCACGACGCGATCGGACGCTACGATAACGAGAATGCCGTCAACTACCGTCGGAGCTGCGTCGCTCTCTAGTGACTCGTCGGCCTCCCAGAGGATCTCACCTTCCTCAGCGTCGAATGTTGTCGGTGAGACCCGATCGTTCGGCCCTGCATCGTTTTCATCCTCGTTCGCCGTCGTATCGTCTGATCCGTCATCCGCGGAGTCAGAGTCACTCTCTTCGTCGTCAGGTTCAGGTTCGGCGGGTTCCAAATCTAACGTAGGACCATCTTCGCCGTCTGATATCTCTTCATTGACCCCATCAATATCCGCTGACTTGAGTTCCTCAGAATTATCAGTCAATCCACCATCTTCGACGCTTGAGGGCCCTATAGCACCAACCGGCACCATAATCGATCCAACCATCAGCACCGAAAACAGAATCGCAAACACCTGCACTCGACCGAATCGTCGACTCTCTTGGGAGGACCGTCGTTGCATGCTGAGGGTCACACGTAAATGAGTATAATCTATCGCTTACCATTCGGTGCCGACCCACTTACCGTTCGGTAAGTAAACCAGTCGCGATCCGAACGTCGAGCAAAGCCGCTCGAAACCCACCGAACTCCCCAGAATCACCGACCGAATCACTCGCCGTCGCGTTCCGATGCGAGGGCCACGATCCGGTCTTCGAGTGCGGCAAAGCGCTCGTCACCGTCGAGCACGGCCTCCGAGACGTTCTCCTGCAGGGCGTTTCGTTTCGCACAGAGTGCGTGGTACTCACGCTCGAGGGCATCCTCTCCGTACCGATCCACCTGCGTCATGACGATCTCGCCGAGGGCTGTCTTCGAGAGAGGTTTTCGAACCACGGCGTCACAGTCGAGATCCAGTACCGACAGACCGATCCGCCCAGTCCGTAACGCGACGAACCGACAGTCCGGACTCGCGCCGTCGATCAACCCCGAGATCTCGAGGTGGGCGGTTCCAGGGAGGTGCGTGTCGGAGAGGAGGACCGTCGTGCGCTCGTCGACGGCCTCGACGAGTTCCTCGCGGTCGTGAGCGCGCCGGACAGTGTAGCTCTCGTCGAACCACCGCCTGACGATGTCGGTGAACCGGCGGTCCTCGTCGGCGACGACGAGCGTGGGCCGGTCGGTGACCAGGTGTCGCTCACCCCAGTCTTCAAGGCTGTCGAAGACGGCCTCGAGTTCGCGACCCGCTTCGGAGAGTGTGTACTCGACGCGCAGTGGGGACTCGGAGACGACCGTGCGTTGGACGACGCCGGCGTCGATAAGCGCCTCGAGACGCTGTGTCAAGACCTTCGCGGAGACCCCGGGGACGGCGGACTCGAGAGAGGAAAAGCCGAGGGGCCCCTCGGCGTCGAGCGCCCGGACGATCCGGGTCGTCCACTTCCGCGAAAGCAACGAGAGGGTGGCGACCAAGGCGTCGCCTCCGTGGTCAGGGCCGGAGGGCATTACTGAATGGTTCGGGCCGGTGTCAATATACGTCACGGTCGTAAGCGCGAGTGGGTACGACGGGTGCAGGACACGGTCGTGGGTTCGGGTGAGCACGCTAGAGGGTCGACAGCTACCTCGGCACGGTCTCGTGGTGGCCTCACTCGTCCGAGTCGGGGGGACGCTCGAGGGAGACCACGATACGTGAGTCGCGGTCTACGTGGATGGAGCCACCGACGTGGTCGAGAACGGTCGCGGCGAGATAGAGACCGGTTCCCGTCCGACGGGCCGACTCCGACGGCGTCTCGTGGTCGTTCAGGAACGCGACCTGGTCGTCGGTGAGCGAGACGCCCTCTCCCCGAATCGTCACGGAGACGGTGTCTTCGACACCGATCGTTATTCGCGGTCGTGGCTCCTCGGCACCGTGCACCTGGATCGCCTCGGAGAAGAGGTGTTCGAACACCGATCCGAGCATCGGCGTGGCGAGCACCGGGACGTCACTGTCGAGACTGTCGAGCGTGAACGCCACCGACGGATGAGCGGCGGTATACCGATCGACTTCGGTTTCGAGGATAGCGTCGATGGATCGGGCCTCGAGGTCTTCCTCGGAGGTGCTTTCGATCAGCGAGACCACGTCCGCGGCCGCGTCGGCCAGTTCGACGACGATCTCGAGGGAGTGGATCAGTGACTCGGCGACGTCACGGTCGGTGGAGGCGCGGTCGGCGCCGCCGTCGTCCGTCAGTTCGCCGGCCCAGCCCATGGAGACGCTCATCTCCCGCTGGAGATCGTGGCCGATGATCCGCCCGAGCAGTGCCAGACGGCGGTTCGTCTCGAGCAGTTCGAGTTCGTGGCGCTTTCGCTCGATCGCGTAACGAATCGAGCGGCCGACGGTCTCGGCGTCGATCCGACCCTTGACGAGGTAGTCCTGAGCGCCCGCCTGAATGGTCTGTGTCCCGATGCGATTCCCGTCGTGGGACGTCAGGGCGATGATCGGGACCAGTGGCGCCTGACGGTTGAGCGCGGCGATGGTGTCGGCGCCGCGACTGTCCGGAACCATGAGATCGGAGACGATCACGTCGACGGACGCTCGATCCAGGACGGCGATGGCCCCCTCCAGGGTGTCGGCGTGGTGCCACTCGCCGACGTCGACGACGGCGTCCCCGCTGGCGGCCGACCCGGAGCCGCGAACGATTCGCTCGACGAGGGCCGCTTCCGTGGGCGTATCTTCGAGGAGGAGAACGTCGAGCGTTCCGGAGACGACCTCGTCTGCCGTGCTCACGCCACCTCACCCACCATCGCGGGACGGAACCGATTCGACGACTGCCCCACCGAACTGGTCAGTCTCACCCTCGACCCTTGTTCACAGGTGAAACTATCTCTTTCGCAGATTGACCCGTGGACACAGCGCGTCGACCGTTGCAGCCGAGAGCGGTACGTAAGTAGGGAGCCGAATCGGTAGCCCCACTGGTGCCGAAACCGACACCCTCGGTCGATCACGACGTCTCCACCTCGAAACGGGCACCGCCATCGCGGCCGACCGTCACCGCAACGGTCCAGCCGTGGGCTTCGACCACGTCGCGAACGATTGCGAGGCCGAACCCGGTTCCATCGGCGCTGGTGGTGTGGCCCCGCTCGAAAACGTGGGGACGGACGGCGTCGGAGATCCCGTCACCGTCGTCTTCAACGAAGAACCCAACCGGGGAGTCGACCGTCGTCCCGACCATCGTTCGAGTGACAACTGCACCGTCGGCAGTCGCGGTCGAACTACCGGTCACACCGTCGCCGGTAAGCGGTCCGACCCGGACGGTCACCGGCTCGTCGTTGTGAACGACGGCGTTGCGAAAGAGGTTCTCGAAGACGTGACGGAGCCGTTCGCCGTCGCCCTTGACCGTCCAGTCGGCAGGGAGGTCACACACGAGAGTCGACTCCCCAGTGGCGACCGCTTCCCAGGAGTCGAGCGCCACCGAGCGCAGCGAGACGGGTTCGGTCGCCGTGATGGTCGTCCCGGCCCGGGCCATCGTGAGAAAACGGTCGATCATCCGCTCCATCCGGTCGAGGACGTGCTCGACCATCCGGACGTCCTCGGGGTCCCCCGACTCCCTGGCCAGTCGGGCGTGCGTCCGCGCCAGCCCGATCGGGTTCTGCAGGTCGTGGCTGATGACGCCAGCGAACTCGTCGAGACGCTGGTTCGTCCGTTCGAGTTCCCGTTCACGCTCGTTCCGTTCGGTGACGTCCCGGAGACTGATGACGACGCCACCGACGATGTCGTTGTCGAGTAAGTCCGCGGAGACGCCCTCGAGACCGACCCAGGAACCATCGTGGTGGCGCCCCCGGTACTCGAAGCGGTTCTCGTCATTGGGGCCAGTCAGGAGGGCGTCGAACGACTCGACTGCACGCGGCCGGTCGTCGTCGTGGACGTACTCGAACACCGACGAGCCGACGACGTCGTCCGGACGGTAGCCGAGGACGGAACGAACGGATGGGCTGGCGTAGGTGATCTCGCCGGCAGCGGTCACGACCACGACGGCGTCGGAGACGTTCTCGATGAGCGCCTGGAACCGTCGTTCGGCCCGCCGCTGAGCGGTGACGTCCCGGAGCATCAACACCCACCCTTCCGCACGACCGTCGCTGGTGGTCGAGAGGGTGGATTCGCCCACGGCCGAGGAGGCATCGCCCACGGTCGAGGCGGTGGCGTCAACGACGGTCGTTCCCCGGGTTATCGTCTGCTCCTGTCGGTCACCGTCGAGCAGCGGCCGACATTCGGGCAGGACCTCCCGGATGGGATCGCCGACGGCCACCTCTCCGCCGAGGAGTGATCGAGCCGCGGGGTTGTAGTCGACGACGCGCCCTGCGTCGTCAATCACCAGGTAGCCGTCACGCATCTCGTCGACGACCCGGTTGCGCGCGATCGGAACGAGGTCGAGCCACCGGTAGCGGTAGAGCGCGATGGCGATGAGGATCCCGGTCGCGCCGAACGCCCAGACCGAGTAGTTCATCGAGGTCACCTGCCCGAACGCGAGGACGTTCGTCGCGCCAGGGATCAACGGCGCGAGCACGACCAGTCGCGACTGCTTGTGGTAGACGCCGCTGCCACGAGCGTCGACGTACTCGAGGAAAAAGAGGAAGATCCCCCCAGCGGAGAGCGACCAGTTCCAGAAGACGTAGAGCCAGTAGCCGGTGTTCTGGAACTCGACCACCGGTAACAGCACCTGGGTGTACTCCATGGGCTGGTGCATCCAGTGGTGGATCGGATCGGTCACGATGACGACGATCCAGGCGGCGGTCCCGAGGTAAACGAGGCCGAGCCGGCCTGGCCGGAGCCAGTCTGTTCGCCCCGTGTACGCCAGCGCGAAGTGAAAGAGCCCGGTCGCCATGATGACGGCCCCCGAATTGATGACGAGCGAGAGCGCGAGACCGACGGTCGGGTTGGTTTCGACGAGCAACCACCCCTGCGGGATCGTCCACAGCGAGATGCCAGCCAGAAATCCCGCCAGGGGGACGACGTCCTGTTCAGAGCGCGTCCGAAGAACCAGGACGGCCAGCCCCAGGTTCAAGAGACCGATCGCAACGAGCGAGGCTGCGTGCAGGGAGGTGTACGCATCGGCCATTGGTCATAGAGGGACCGTCGCTGGGAAATACGTTCGGGAGCACCTGTGTGATCGGACGGTCGCGGAAGACCGAGGAGGGCGAGCCGAAAACACAACTCGTCATCCACACACATTACGACTGGACAGACCCCGGTCAGAGCCACAAGCGGCGACGGCGTCTCGACTGACGTCGACACCCACCGCTCGTTCTGCGAGGCGAAGGCTGGTTTCGACCCGCTCTCGGATCCGGACGGCCGAGCTCGCCAGGCGAATCCAGATCCGGAGCGAACCGCGGCGCGATAGTCGTATGGAAAGCTATAGGACGGCGACGACTCCTAAAACGAGGTAAGAAATGAGCGACGAGGGATACGATCACGCGGCGGTCGAGCGGCGCTGGCAGGAGGCGTGGGACGAGGCCGAAGCCTACCGCACGCCCGACGACGTCGACGATCCGACGTACGTGCTGGGAATGTACCCGTATCCGTCCGGCAAGCTCCACATGGGGCACGTCCGCAACTACACGATCACGGACGCGTACGCCCGATACCGCCGGATGCGAGGCGACGACGTGCTTCACCCGATGGGGTGGGACGCCTTTGGCCTCCCCGCCGAGAACGCGGCCAAGGAACGCGACACCAACCCCCGCGACTGGACGTTCGAGTGTATCGAGACGATGCGCGGCCAGATGGAGGCGATGGGCTTTGGTTACGACTGGGATCGCGAGATCGCCACCTGCGTACCAGAGTACTACCAGTGGAACCAGTGGCTCTTTACCCGCTTTCACGAGGAAGGGCTGGTCGAGCGCCGCGACGCCGAGGTCAACTGGTGTCCCGAGTGCGAGACCGTCCTCGCAGACGAACAGGTCGAGGGCGAGGCCGAACTCTGCTGGCGCTGTGACACGGCCGTCGAGAGCCGCGAGTTAGAGCAGTGGTTCCTACGGATTACCGAGTACGCAGACGAGCTACTCGAGGGGATCGACGAGCTCGACGGATGGCCAAACTCGGTGCGCCAGATGCAGCGCAACTGGATCGGCCGCCAGGACGGCACTGAAGTCGAGTTCGGCATCTCGGGTCACGGATCGGTGACGGCGTTTACGACGCGTCTCGACACCATCCACGGCGCGACATTCTTCGCGCTCGCACCGGATCACCCGATCAGCCAGGAGGTGGCCGAGGAAGACGAGGACGTGCGTCACTTCGTCGACCACGTTGCCGACCCAGAGGGTGACGAGCCAAACGGCGTCGCGACCGATCTGACCGCGACGAACCCGGCGACCGGCGAGGAGATTCCCGTCTACGTCGCGGACTTCGTCCTCTCGGACGTCGGGACGGGCGCGCTGATGGCCGTCCCCGGCCACGACGAGCGCGACCACGCCTTCGCCGAGAAACACGACCTGCCGATCGAGGCCGTCGTCGCCCCCGAACCCGAGAGTTGGGACGGCGAGACGGCGCCCGAGGCGCCCGACGTTAGCGAGGCAGCGTTCACCGACGATGGCGTGCTCGTGAATTCCGGCGACTACTCCGGACTCGGCAGCGAGACGGCACGAGAACGGCTGACCGCAGATATCGAGAGCGCCAACACGGCCACCCAGTACCAGCTTCGTGACTGGGGGATCTCCCGACAACGCTACTGGGGAACCCCGATTCCGGTCGTCCACTGCCACGATGACTGTGGCGCCGTGATGGTTCCCGAGGAAAACCTCCCCGTCGAGTTGCCGGAGTTCATCAACACCACTGGGAACCCCCTCGATGCGGCCGAAGAGTGGAAACAGACAACCTGCCCCGCGTGTGGCGGCGAGGCCACCCGGGAGACGGACACGATGGACACCTTCGTCGACTCCTCGTGGTACTTCCTGCGGTACGTCTCCCCGGAGTTGGACGAGGCACCCTTCGAGACGGAGCGAGCGAACGACTGGATGCCCGTCGACCAGTACGTCGGCGGCATCGAGCACGCCGTGATGCACCTGCTCTATTCACGATTCTTCACGAAAGTGCTGGCAGACCACGAGGGACTCGAGCACCGTGAACCCTTCACGAATCTGCTCGCACAAGGCATGGTCCAGCTAGAGGGCGAGAAAATGTCGAAGTCGGTCGGCAACGTCGTCTCGCCCCAGCGCATCGTCGAAGAGTACGGCGCTGACACCGCCCGCCTCTTTATGATGCAGGCCGCTCAGCCCGAGCGCGACTTCGACTGGAGCGAGGAGGGCGTCCGGTCGACGAACGCCTTCCTGGGGCGACTCCAGGAGATGGTCACCGACGTCGTCGACGAGCCCCCGAAAGGTACAGACGACGCCGTCGCCAGCTACGTCGCGAGCGAGATCGACGCCACGGTCGCCATCGCAGGGTCGGAGTACGACGAGTTGCGATTTAACCGCGCGCTGCGAGAGACCCAGGACCTGGTCCGAACGCTCCGGCAGTACGCCGAGTACGCGGAACCCCACGCCGAGACCTACGAGCGGGGACTCGCAGCCGTCGTGCGGCTGCTGGCACCGGTCGCGCCACACCTCGCCGAGGAGCTTCACGAGGCACTGGGTGGCGAGGGGTTCGTCGTCGACGCCCCCTGGCCGACCGCGGAAGTCGACCGCGAGCACGTCACGAAACGGCGGCAGTTGGTCCGGAACACTCGCGAGGACGTCCGCGACATCGTCGAGGTCGCAGGCATCGAAGACCCGAAGCGAATCGAAGTCGTCGTTGCCCCCGACTGGAAGTACGACGCCTTAGAGATCGCCATCGAGAGCGACGCACCAAACCTGATCGGCGAGCTAATGGGTGAGAGTCACATTCGCGAACAGGGCGACGCCGCCGCGAGCTACGGCCAGGATCTCCAGGCCGAGCGCGAAGCCCTCGAAATGACGCTCGGTCCCGACGAGGAGTTCGCGGCGCTCGAGGCGGCCACCTGGCTGATCGAACGCGAGTTCGAAGCCGACGTCGACGTGGTGCGGGCGGCGGACGTCCCAGAGAGCGTCGTCCGGAAGGCCGAGCCGGGGCGGCCGGCGATCGAGATCGAAGAATAGGTCCGGCGGCCGTTCGGGTGGGCGCAAGCGCCCGAGATTTTTGACGGTTGCCGTGGTAGGAGGTCAAATCGATGAGACGTATCGTGTCGAATACCGGCTCACAGCGAACCGAGCGCAGACGGGGATCGAACGCTGCTCGAACGCGGTTTCCGCACGTACTCGCGATGACCTGGCGGTATGGGCTGTTCGCCCACTGGCCGGTCGAGCCGGCGGCACTCGCGCCCCATATTCCCGAGCCGCTGGACCTGGAGACCTGGGATGGCCGAGCCTGGATCAGCGTCCTCCCGTTCGCCCTCGCGGATGCAGGACTCAGGGGGTCGCCGCAGCTAACCCGGCTCTCGTTCCCGGAGGTGAACGTCCGGACGTACGTCAGCTACCGCGGCGATCCGGCCGTCTTCTTCTGCAGTATCGACCTCGGACAGCCGCTGCTGGCGGGGCTCGTCGGACGAACGACCAGACTCCCGGTCGCGGCTGCACGGATGCGTGTCCACCCGAACGGAGAGTCTGTCGCCTTCTCGAGTGAGCGAGACGGTGCCCGCTTCGAAGCGACCTACCAGCCGACAGGAGAGTCCACGGTCGCGAGGCCAGGCTCGTTCGCCTACTGGGCGACGGCGCGCCGACGGCTCTACGCGCCGGAGGAGGCGGGGGGCGTCTTAGGCGCGGAGATCGCCCACGAGCCATGGCCGCTCCAGCCCGCGACGGCGGAGATCCGCGAGAACACGCTGTTCGAGGCGAACGACCTTCCGGAGCCGATCGGGGAGCCGACGCTGCACTACTGTGACAAGCTGGGGATGACCGGATCGATCGCCCGGCGACTGCGGGAGTGAGCGCTCGATCGCCCGGCGACTGTGATCGACCCGACCCCCACTAGGGCTACCGACCCAGGCCGACCAGATCGATCGCCACGCCGTCACCGTGCTCTCGGGCGGTCTCGTAGACGACGCGGGCGGTGGCGACGTCCTGGATAGCGAGCCCCGTCGAATCGAAGACGGTGACGCCGGTTCCGTCGGTTCGACCCGGCTTCGCGTCGACGACGAGTTCGCCGATCTCGGCGTGGATATCTGCACCCGTGAGCGTCCCCTTGTCGTAAGGGACGTTGATCTCGCCGGAGTGGGTACACTGCTCGCGGTCGTCGATGACGACCGTTGCGTCGAGCAGGAGGTCATCGGCGAGTTCGTGCTTGCCCGGCGCGTCGGCACCGATGGCGTTAACGTGGGTGTGCTCGCCGACGTCCTCGGGGCCGACAATCGGCTCGGAGACGGGCGTCACCGTCGAGAGCACGTCGCAGTGTCCCGCCTCGGCGATCGAGCCGCTGTGGACGTCGAACTCGTCGCCGAACCGGTCGACGAACGCCTGGACGCGTGCCTCGTCTTTATCTGCCACGACGACTGTCTCGATCGGCCTGACCGCGGCGATCGCCTCAAGCTGGGCGGCCGATTGGACGCCGGCGCCGACGATACCGAGCGAGGAGGCGTCCGGAACCGCGAGGTGATCCGTGGCGACGGCGGCAGCCGCCCCTGTTCGCTGGAGTGTGAGCTCCGTCCCGTCCATAATTGCGAGTGGAAAGCCTGTCTCGGGATCGGAGTAGAGCATCATCCCCATCACCGTCGGTAGGTCACGGGCGTCGGGGTTGTCCGGGTGGACGTTCACCCACTTCAGACCCGCGGCGTCCCACTGGTCAGTCTGTAAATACGCCGGCATCGACCGGAAGTCGCCGTTGTACTGCGGAAGATCGATATAGGACTTCGAAGGCATGCGAACGTCGCCGCGCTCGTAGGCCGCGAAGGCGGCCTCGACGACGGCGATCACGTCGGCCGTCGTCGCGTGCTGTCTGACCGTCTCGCGGTCGCAGACGAGCGTCTCCATACGCGAGTGTTCGGTGTTCATATGCGACTGTTCGTGGGCGGCGTCTTAACGGTTGAAGTCGAGTCCGTTCTGTTGACTCAGTCCTCCTCGCTGAGTGCGACGACGTCGCCGCCGAAAGAGGCTGCGTAGACGGTACCGTCGACGATCACGGGCGAACTTCGGGTACCGGCGTAGACGCCGTCACTGAGATCAGTCCGATCGGGAAGCGCGTAGCGCCAGCGCTGGCTGCCGTCCGCGAGATCGAAACAATAGATGGCGTCGCCGGCGGCGACGAGACCGTCGTCGGCGACGGAGAGAGCGCCGAGGCCGTGTCGGTCTACCGACCACTGCTTCTCGCCCGTCTTGTCAAGGGCGACCAGAGAGTCGGCGGTCGGCACGTACACGCCTTCGGGGGACGCGGCGAGAGGCACTCTCACGTCGGAACCAACCCGGGTGCTCCAGCGCTCGTCGCCGTCGGATGCGTCGAGCGCGTACACCCGTCCGCTTCGCGAGGTAGCGTAGACGGTCTCCTCGACGACGGCCGGCGGAGTCCAGGCGCGATCGTCCGTCTCGTACTCCCAGATCGCGTCGCCGTCGGCGGCGTCGAGCGCGTACACTGCGGATTCGGAGCCCCCAGCGGCGAAGACAGTGCCGTCGGCGACGGCCGGCGTCGGGGCGTTTTCCCCGACCTCGAAGCGCCACCGCTCGCTTCCGTCGGCCGCGTCGAGAGCGATGACCTGGCTGCTGTTAATCGAGCCACCGACGTACACGGTCTCGCCCGCAAGCGTCGGAGCGGACGAGATATCCACGTCGGAGACGGCGCGCCAGTGCTCGCTGCCGTCCGCAAGGGAGAGTGCAGCGATACCGCGGTCGCCGGTCCCGTTCCAGGCGGTGACGTAAGCCGCCTCGCCGTCCAAGGCGGGCGGTGCGGCGATGTCGTGGCCGATATCCGCGTCCCACAGCTCCGCGCCGTCGGCGCGGTCGACGGCGAACAGCGTTCCACCCGCGGCGACGACGATCCGTTCGTCCCCGACGGCGAGGCCGCCGTCGACCGGCGAGAGGCGGGTTTCCCAGTCTGTTGTTGCGGAGTCGGGAACGGATCCGGGCGCAACGCCGGCGTTTCGGGCGCCGTACTGGAACTGGGTTTCGGGGCTCTCGTCGTCAGGGACGGAAGCGGTGCCATCCCAGGAGTCGCCAAGTGAGTCGGAGAGGAGGGCTTCAGCGTCGCTCAGACAGCCCGCGAGCGCGCCGAGGGCGGAGGCGGTTACGGAGGTGAGGGCGGTCCGTCGGTTCATAGACGAAGATACAGTTCCTTGACTGATATTTTTTCCCCGCGATTCAGCGCTGGTCGCGGTCTACAGATCCTTCCGGACGAACCACAGTTGGCTCGCGAGGACGAGGGCGACGGTCATCGCGACCAGGATCGCGGCGCCGGTCAGGTCGTAGGTGCTCTCGAGGAGCACGTCGTTGGGATCGAAGTAGCGCATGGGCGCTACCGCGCCGAGGGACTCGTAGTCGGTTCCCTCGATCACCGACTCGGCCAGAAAGAGCGCGAAGGTGACGCCGAGGGCGACCCGCTGGGCGATGCTGACGCGGTCGAAGACGACCGAGCAGACGATGCCGATCCCGGCACAGGCAAAGAGATACGGGATCGAGAGCAGGTGAACCGCGACGACGTCTGTGACGGGCAAGGACTCGTCGATCAGCCAGGCGGCGCCGAGGACGATCGGCGGAAGCAGGAGATTTACCGTGATGATCGGTACCCCGAGAGCGGCGAAACGCTCGGCAAGGAGTCGGGGACGAGAGACTGGCATCGCGAGCAGCGTGTCCATGCGTCCACGGTCGACATCGTCGGCGATCACGCCCGCAGCGCTGTAGGCGAAGTAGAGTCCGAGGAGAATGATCCAACCGAAGACGTACAGCTCGAAGGCGAGAAAGCCCTCGAGCGAACCCATCGTCTGGATGTCAAAGAGGGCGAGCATCTCATCCGGGTAGGCCTCGAGGAGTTCGTCCCCTTCGAAGGCGTCGCTAAACGAGGGCCAGATCCAGATGATCATCCCGGCCAGCACGGCCATTCCAGCCGAGAGATAGAGACTTCCCTTGAGGCGTCGCCGAGCGTCGTACCGGAGGAACTCAAACATCGTTCTCATCTCCGTAAAATCGCAGGAAGACGTCCTCAAGGGGTGCCTCCTCGATTGCGAGATCCAGCAGTTCGTACTGGGTGAGTCGGGGGAGGAGCGCATCGATGCTGCCGGTGTAGGTGAACGCGCACTCGGTGAACACCGTCGACTCGTCAGTGTTAGCGACGCCATCAGCAAGGCTCGTCTCCAGATCGTGGACACCCTCGAGGTCGAGTGCGTCGACGGGAATCGGTTCGGCGGCGTGAATTCGAACCGCCTTCCCGCTTCTGGTCAACAGTGTCTCGATCGGGTCGACAGTCACGAGCTCGCCCTGCCGGATGATGCCGACGCGGTCGCAGAGTCTGCGGACCTCACTCAATATGTGTGAGGAGAAAAAGACGGTTACACCGCGGTCGCGCTCCGCGCGAAGGAACTCGGCGAAGCGCTGTTTCATCAACGGGTCGAGCCCACTGGTCGGTTCGTCTAAGATCACGAGATCGGGCTCGTGCATGAACGTCGTCACAATCCCGAGCTTCTGGACGTTGCCCCGCGAGTAGTCTCGAACCCGGCGGTCGATCGGCGGATCGAACACCTCGAGGAGCTCCGCGCTGCGCTCGTCACCCTTGACCGAGGCGTGGAGGTCGACGATTTCGGCCCCGGTCGCTTCCTCGTCGAAGCCAGGTTCGTCGGAGAGGTAGCCAATCCGGCGTCTGGTGTCGACGAGCTCCCGGCGATCGTGGATATCGGTCCCGAGCACCCGAGCGGTGCCCGAGGTCGGCGAGATAAAGCCCAGAAGCATCCGGATCGTCGTCGTCTTCCCGGCGCCGTTTGGGCCGAGGTAGCCGAAGATCTCGCCGCGCTCGACGTCGAACGTCAGCGCGTCGTTGGCGAGAACGGCACCGTAGTCTTTCGTCAGTCCCTCGAGTTCGATGACGGCCATACGGTCCCCTTACGCAGGCGTCCCCTTTGATAGTATTGGGCAGGCAACCAGTTTTCGAGGGAAGCTAGCTGAGAGAGCGAACCGAAGAAACTGAAACGGCGATACGTTTGTCGAATGGGATGATACGTTCGTTGGAGGGAGTGGGGTCGGGTGTGGCCGAGCTTACATCATGCCGCCCATACCGCCGCCCATGCCGCCCATGCCGCCGCCCATTCCGCCTGGGCCGCCGGGGCCGCCGGGCATCTCCTCGTCGTCATCGTCGTCCGTGCTGCCGCCTTTGAGCTCGCCGGCGGCGATCACGTCGTCGATGCGAAGCAGCATGACGGCCGCCTCGGTGGCGGACTCGATGGCCTGGGTCTTGACTCGCAGGGGCTCGTAGACGCCTTCCTCGTCCATGCTGATCGTGTCGCCCGTGTGGGCGTCCAGCCCGGCGGCGGTGTCGCCGCCGTCGTGGGCGCTTCGCAGCTCCACGAGGGAGTCGATGGGGTCGAGGCCGGCGTTCTCGGCGAGCGTTCGTGGGATGACCTCGAGCGCGTCGGCGAAGGCCTCGACGGCGAGCTGTTCGCGGCCGCCGACGGAGTCGGCGTAATCTCGCAGCGCGAGCGAGAGCTCGACTTCGGGCGCACCGCCGCCGGCGAGCACCTGACCGTCCTCGATCGTTGTCTTGACGACGCCGAGTGAGTCCTCGATGGCGCGGTCGACCTCGTCGATGACGTGCTCGGTCCCACCACGCAGGATGAGGGTGACGGACTTTGCGTCCTCGACGTCCTCGACGAACAGGCGCTGGTCGCCGGCGATCTCCTTCTGGGCGACGCTGCCGGCGAAGCCGAGGTCGTCCTCGGTGATGTCGGTGGCGTTGGCGACGGGTTTGGCGCCGGTTGCGCGGGCGATACGGCCCGCGTCACTGGACTTGACGCGACGGGCCGCGATGATGCCTTCCTCGGCGAGGTAGTGCTGGGCCATGTCGTCGATGGCGCCGTCGACGAAGACGACGTCGGCACCGACGTCGGCGAGGTGGTCGACCATCTCCTTTAACTGGGCTTGCTCCTGATCTAAGAACTCCTGGAGCTGGTCAGGATCGGTGACGTTGACCTCGGCGTCGATCTCGGTCTCTTTGATCTCGAGAGCGCCGTCGACGACTGCGATGTCAGCGTCCTCGGCGAAGTACGGCATGTTCTCCGAGACGCGGCTCTTGTTGATGATGACGCCCTCGACGAGTTCGGAGTTCTCGATCGAACCGCCGACGACCTTCTCGACGGAGACGTTGTCGGTGTCGATCCCGTCCTCGTCAGCGACCTGCTGGACGGCGTTGACGACCAGTTCGGCCAGCAGGTCGCGGGCGTTCTCTGCGCCCTTGCCCGTCATCGCGGTGGCGGCGATCTGGTTGAGGATCTCCTCGTCGTCCTCGTCGACCTCGATGGCGATCTCCTCTAAGGCCTCGCGGGCCTCCTCTGCGGCCTGACGATAGCCCTGTGCGAGCGTCGTTGCGTGGATATCCTGCTCAAGAAGATCCTCGGCGCGCTTTAAGAGTTCACCCGCAACGACAACAGCACTCGTGGTGCCGTCGCCGACCTCGTCTTCCTGCGTCTCGGAGACCTCGACGATCATGTTGGCCGCCGGGTGGTCGATCTCCATCTCGGAGAGGATCGTGACGCCGTCGTTGGTGACGACGACTCCGCCCGTCGAGTCGACGAGCATCTTGTCCATCCCCTTCGGGCCGAGCGTGGTGCGGACGGACTCGGCGACTGCCTTGCCGGCCGTGATGTTCATCGACTGTGCGTCCTTGCCAGACGTGCGCTGGCTGTCGTCGGAAAGTACGATGAGGGGCTGGTTACCCATCTGCTGAGCCATAGTCAAGGGGAAGATTGATTGTTATTCTATATAAGTGTTTTCGTCTCGGTCGAGGGCGAATCGCCGGACTGAGTCGATGTCACACACCCTCAGCCGACGAGCAGTGAGGGTCAACAAAAGGGGAAACGACGGAAAGTTCGTGTGTAGCAATACCGCTCGCAGAGAGTCAGCTTTCGCCGCCGGGGAACCGGTGGTACTGCATCCCCTGGTGTTTCATCTCGTTGTGTCGCTCCTCTAAGAACGAGTAGACCGAGCCGTGGGGGGCGCCGTCTAGAAGCATCTCGGCTGCGGTCCTGGCGGCGTCGACTTCCGGGGGCGTCCCGATGATACCGAACGTCGAGCCATAGATGACGACCGAAGCGCCCGACAGCTCTTCCATCAGCTCTCGGGTTCGGCCGTTCTCGCCGATCAACCGTCCCTTCTTGCGTTTCATGTCGTTTGTGTTCCGGGCGGCGGCGTCGATATCGACGAGGTCGAACAGCATCATTTCGTCGTCTAACAGCCGGAGGGCGTCTTCGGGCGGGAAGCCGCGACCGATCGCGCGGACGACGTCAGGGCCTTTGAGGCCGAGTACCGGGTCGCCGACGGTTTCGATCGCGACCGACCCGTTCTCGGAGTCGATGTCGAGACGGACCTCGGCTTCCGCCTCGATCTTGCGCATCGTCTCGCCTCCTTCGCCGATGAGAACGCCGATGCGGTCCTGCGGAATCTTCACGTGCTGCATGTACATCCGTACTCCCCGCGGGGGCAAAAGCCCTTGGAACGGTGTGTAAGGAGTGTGCGAAGGGATCTCTGTCGAGACGATAACGGGCAGTAAATCAGCGAGGCGATGAGGGGGAAGCGAGAGTCAGTCGGCGACTGAACGAAATCGCACCGTCTCCGCGCGGGTGTCGAGGATCGCCACAGTTCGGTGTTCGTCGGGGACGGTACCGAAGTGGGCACCGGGATTGAGTAGCGTCGTCCGGCCGTCTTCTGTTAGTTCACGCTCGTGGTGGTGACCGAAGCAGACGTAGTCGAAGCTGTCAGCGGCCGCGAGCGCCTCGACCTCGGCGCGGGACTCGCCGTGGAGGACAGCCACCGAGAGGCCGTCGAACTCGAGGGCTGCAAAGCGGCCGTGGAGTTCGCTTCCCCGCCCAAGAGAGTCGAACGCGGCGTGGAGTCCCGCGATCTCGCCGTCGTTGTTTCCGAGGACGCCATGGAGTTCGAAGCCGTCGAACGCCGAGAGCAGCGGGGGCGCGACGAAGTCGCCACAGTGGATGACGACGGAGACGCCCGCCTCCGAAAACAGCTCTGCGGCGCGCTCGGCCGCCGCGACGTTGTCGTGGGTATCGGAAATGATGCCGGCGTGCATGGTTGACAGCGCGGGGGCGAGACAGAAATGTGTTCGGGGCTGCCAGGTTTTCGGTCGGTGAAAAGATAGCGCCGAATCCATACCCGATGAGGGGTCGCCGCGTTCGATTCGGTTCGGTTAGTCTCGCGACGGATCCGGCTCTGGATCCGTAACGAACTCAAGGAGGTCGTCTTCGGTCGTCTCGAGTCCCTGGCGAGAAAAGAAGGCCGCGACGTTCCGACAGTCTCGCTCCAGGAAGTCCCGACTGTTGGGGTGGTGGACCGTGACCGCCTGTCCGAGGTCGATGACGACGAGTTGGCCCTCGTCCTCGTCGAAGACGACGTTGTACTCACTCAGGTCTCCGTGGATGAGACCGGCCGCGTAGAGTCGGCGCATGTACTCGCGCATGACCTCGTAGGCGGTCTGTGGGTTCTCGATGTGAACCTCGCCGAGGCGCTTTGCGCGGCCATCGTCGCCGCCGATATACTCCATTACGAGGACGTTTCGCTCGGTTGCGATCGGCTCCGGAACCCGAACTCCGGCCGCTGCGGCCCGCCGAAGGTTCGCTAGCTCCTTTTTGGTCCACGCGAGGACGACGTCTTTCTTTTTGCCACCCAGCCCTTCGAAGCGTGGATCCCCCTCCAGATAGTCACGCATCTGCCGGAAGTTCGAGGCGTTAATCCGGTAGACCTTCACGGCGACCGTCGTCTCGTCCGGCCCCAGGGCCTGGTAGACGTTTGCCTCCTTGCCCGTCGAGAGGGGGCCGCCGAACGCCTCGACGTGGCCGTCCTGAACGAGTTTGTACAGCGCAGCGAGCGTCGCGTCGTCGAACACCGACTGCTCGACTTTGAACTGATCGGCGTCTTTGATCCGTTCTTCGAACTGCTCGAATTTGCGGTCGCGCTTGCGGGCGATCCGGTCGGCCTCGGTATCCGAGACGTCGATCTCTTCCCACTCGTCGCCCAGCGTGTCGACCTCCTCGGGGTCGACCAGATCGAACTCCGATACCTCGTCCATCTATCCTCCGTAGGGGTCCAAGGCGCTAAAGGGCTGGGTATCACTGACCGGCCCAGATCGACGCCGTAGCGCCCGAACCCGGCGGTCGCAGTTGCCGCCTCCAGCCTTTTGCCGTCGCGTTCCCTACCGACACCATGTCCGAATGGTTGACGCGAACGGCGACGAGGCTCGACCCATGACCCAGTATGACGTCACCCTGGAGTGGCCGGACGGCCGAACCGAGACGGTCGCGGTCGATCCGCGGGAAACGGTACTCGAGGTGGGGCTGCGAGAGGGGATCCGGTTGCCCTACGACTGTCGAAAGGGGACCTGCATCACCTGCGTCGGTCGGGTTCTCGCGGTCGGTGAGGACGATACCGGCGCGAGCGACGTGGTCGACACAGTCGACTCAAGCGCCGCAGTCAACGCCGCTGACGCATTCGACTACCGACGCCAGCCCAGAGCTCTCACGGAACGTGAGCGGAGGGACGGCTACGTCCTGTTGTGCATCGCGGTGCCACGAGCCGACTGTCACGTCCAGGTCGGTCCGATGGTTCGTGCCGAGGTCGGCGACAGTCCCTGGAGCTAGACCACACTTATCACGTGCGGGAAGGCGGCCACTCACTGCGCGACGACGGTAACGTTAACGGGACCGCACCGCAACCCTCGAGCAACGAATGTCTCTCGCCGACGAGGATGCGGACGACAATCCCTACCTCAGCGATCCGCCGACGACCTTCGAGCCGGTCGACGAACTCACGGAAGCCGAGGCTCGCGAACAGGTCGAGTTGCTCCGAGAAGCGATCCGCGAACACGACCGCCGATACTACGTCGAGAGCGATCCACTCATCGCCGATCGAACCTACGACGCGCTGTTCGCGCGCCTGCAGGAACTCGAGGACGCGTTCGAACTCACCCACCCAGACAGCCCGACCAGAAGCGTTGGCGGCGAGCCGATCGAGGCGTTCGAGACCGTCGAGCACGTCGCACCGATGCTCTCGATCCCGCAGTCGGGGGAGGCAGCGGACGTCCGAGAGTTCGATGAGCGTGTGTGTCGGGAGTTGGCGGCGAGCAACGAAGCGAACGGAACCGAGCTTCAGTACGTCTGCGAGCCAAAGTTCGACGGCATCTCGGTTGCGTTCGTCTACCAGGACGGCCGACTCGTGCGCGCTGTGACGCGCGGAGACGGTCGAGAAGGTGACGACGTCACGCGAAACGCGCGAACGATCGGCTCGGTCCCGCAGAAACTCCACGGAGAGTACCCCGAGTTCCTGACGGTCCGCGGCGAGGTCTACATGCCGAAAGACGCTTTCCAGGCGCACAACCGCGAGCGGATCGAACGAGGTGAGGAACCCTTCGCCAATCCGCGGAACGCGACCGCGGGGACGATCCGCCAGCTCGATCCGTCGGTCGTCGCACAGCGTCCACTCGAGGTCTTCTTCTTCGACGTGCTGGACGCGAGCGAGGTCGCGGAGAGCCACCGCGAGGCGTTAGCGCAGTTTCCCGACTGGGGGTTGCGGGTGACCGATCGCGTCGAGGTGGCCGCGTCGATCGACGAGGCGATCGCCTACCGGGACGACCTGCTCGACGCGCGCGACGACCTCCCCTACGAGATCGACGGCGTGGTGATCAAAGTCGACGATCGTGACGCCCGCGAGGAGCTGGGTCAGACCGCAAGACACGATCGCTGGGCGTTCGCCTACAAGTTCCCAGCCCGCGCAGAGGTGACGATGATTCAAGATGTGGCAGTACAGGTAGGTCGGACCGGCCGGCTTACGCCGGTTGCGCTGCTCGATCCGGTGGACGTCGGTGGGGTGACGGTTTCGCGGGCGAGCCTGCACAATCCCGCGGAGATCGCCGAAAAGGACGTCGGCGTCGGAGATACGGTTCGCGTCCAGCGGGCGGGTGACGTGATTCCGTACGTCGAGGAAGTGGTCGAGAAGGGAAGCGATGGCCACTACGAGCTACCGGCGACCTGCCCCATCTGTGAGAGTGCAATCGAGCGCGATGGCCCCCTCGCGTACTGTACGGGTGGACTGGCCTGTGACGCCCAGCTCCGCCGATCGGTCGAGTACTACGCGGGAGACGACGGCCTCGACCTCGAGGGAGTCGGCGAGCAGAGCGTCCGCCAGCTGGTCGACGCGGGACTCGTCTCCGAGGTGGCGGATCTCTACGAGCTGACCGAAGCGGAGCTAACTGCGCTCGAGGGGTGGGGTGAAACGAGCGCCGAAAACCTGCTCGCGGAGATCGAAGCCAGCCGGGAGCCCGATCTGGCCGACTTCCTCTCGGCGCTTGGCATTCCCCACGTCGGACCGGCGACGGCCCGCGAACTGGCCCGCGAGTTCGGGACGTTCGCGGCGTTTCGGGTGGTTGCAGAGGACGAGCCCGAGCAACTTGAGGGGGTCGACGATGTCGGCGAAACCGTCGCCGAGACGATCCACGACTTCTTCGCAAGCGAGGCCAACGCGGCGGCGGTCGACGCCGTGCTCGAACACGTCTCGCCCACGGAGGCGGAGACGGAACATGGCGGTGACGAACTCGACGGGCTGACGTTCGTCTTCACCGGCAGTCTGGAGGGAATGACGCGAGGGGAGGCCCAGGAACTCGTCGAGAGCCACGGTGCAAACGCCACGGGAAGCGTCTCGGGGAACACGGATTATCTGGTCGCTGGAGAGAGTCCGGGTACGACGAAACTCGAGGATGCCGAGGAAAACGGTGTGGCAATTCTGGAGGAGAGCGAATTTCGAGAGCTACTCACGGAAGCAGGGCTCGAGGCGGAATAAACCAATAGTGGCGAAACCGGACCCGAATGCCTAGAGGTCGACTCGGTCGAATCGGTAGAGCGCGATCGCGAGCGGGACGACGATCCACAGCAGTAGAATAATAAAGGAGAACCAGTCTTGGAGGTAGAACGGCACTTGGCCGTCCGGAAACCACACCTCGGGGTAGTTCGTGCCGAGCTCGTCCCCACCGGTGGAACTGAGGAATGCGAGTGTGTTCTGGAACGCATTCCCCGGATCGACCATATCGACGAACAAGGCCCAATCCGGGAGCCGCTCGTTTTGCAGTACCTCCGTCGTTCCGTCTGGAAGCTCGACTTCCTGGGTGTAAGCGACGCCGTCGATCGTCCCTCGGCCCATCAACATGTCCAGTGCCACCATGATTGCGTTCCAGACGATGTAAAACAGGACGAAGATGCCGAACATCGCGGCGCCGGCGATCGTCGTCGACTTCGTAAGGGAAGACAGCGAGACAGCAATGCTCGTGTACGCGACGGCGTAGAGGATCGACATCGCGAGAAGCGCGACGTAATCACCGATGTCGAATCCGCCGAGCACCACGGCGACGACGACGGCCGCGAGCACGAAGCCGATGACAAGCGAGAACGAAAGGACGGCCGATCGGCCGACGAGTTTACCGAGAATAACGTCCTTTCGGGAGTGAGGAAGCGAGAGTAACACTTTGATGCTTCCAGACTCTCGCTCGCCAGCGATCGCTTTCCAGCCGAGAATCAGTGCGATCAGTGGAATAACGAGCCGTGTGATCTGACTCACGAGAAGGACAAGCGCTTCCGTAGTGGCATCGGCTTGGACGAGATCATCTGCACCGAAATACGAGATCAAGCCCGTTATACCGGCAAGGAGCATGAAAAAGAAGATGCTTAGCCCCCAGAAGGTCCAGGAGCGAATGGCATCCTGAAAGTCCTTCTTTGCGATTGCACGAACGCTATCCAGATTGATCGAACTCGGCGCGGTGGATGACGAGGCGACACCGGTGTCGGATTCTGTACTCATGCACGCACCCCCGTGGTGTACGACTGGAAGACGTCGTCGAGAGAGGCTTCCTCCGTCCGGAAGTCACGGACTTCGAGTCCCTGTGACTCGATTTCGTTTAGAACTGCGGTCTTCGAACCGTTGCACTCGACGACGAGGGTGGGACCACTCTCGTCCGTACTGACGCTTCCCACCTCCGAGAGTTGTCGGACAGCGGTGGTGGCGTCATCGTCAAGTCGGTCGACACTGATTCGCAGTATCGTCCCGCCGCTCATCGAATCGCGAAGCCCTTCGACCGTATCGGTCGCGACCATCTCCCCGTCCCGAAGGATGCCGACGCGGTCACAGACGGCCTCGACTTGCTCCATGATGTGACTCGAGAAGAAAATGGTCGCGCCGCGGGCGTTCTCCTCGCGGACGATCTCGCGCATCTCGCGTGCGCCGTTGGGATCGAGGCCCGTCGAGGGCTCGTCTAGGATGAGCAACTCCGGCTCGCCGACCAGCGCCATCGCGAGGAGGAGTCGCTGGGACATCCCCTTCGAGTAGCCGCCGGCTTTTCGGTCGGCTGCGTCGGCGATACCGACGCGCTCGAGGAGCGCGTCTGGATCGTCGTCGACACCTTTCGAGTCGATCGTAAACTCGAGGTGCTGACGGCCAGTGAGGCGGTCGTAGGTTTCGGCACCCTCCGGAAGGACACCGGTTCGCTGACGGATCTCCCGGCTGTGCGTCTGGGCGTCGAGTCCGAGGACGCTCGCGTCGCCGGCAGTCGGTCGAGCGAAGTCGAGCAAAATGTTGATCGTCGTCGACTTGCCGGCGCCGTTGGGCCCCAAAAACCCGAACACCTCGCCCTCCTCGACTTGGAACGAGAGGTCGTCGAGCGCGAGCGTGTCCCCGAAGGACTTGGTCAGAGTAGTTGCCTCTATCGCGGTCATACTCGCCACCAGTCACTGTCACCAGATAAGGGTTTTCCACGAGTTTCTGGCCTGGAACAAAGTTGGGTGGTTAGGGAGCTTTCAGGTTGATTCCGGCGGAAAGAGTCTATCGAGCGTCCCGATGGCTGCTACAGTTCGTCGTCAGGATCGTACTGCTCGGCGGTCCGTTCGGCCTCCGTGGCGTACTGTTCGCGTGTGGACTCGTCGGGAACCGATTCGAGCTGGGCAGACTCGACGTCGACGGCTGCGGTCACCGGCGAACCGGTCTGTAACGACATCGCCGAGCGCTCGCGTTGTTGGTACTGCGAACCGTCCGGGGTGGCGTAGACGATCGTCACAAGATTGCGCGCGTCGAAGCTCCGTTCGACCAGCCAGCATCGAACCGTATCGTCGTCCATAGGTGGTGTTTCGGGTCGAACACCGAGAAAGTGTGGGCTGGTGATTTTGTGGGCTGGTGATCTGCGCGAAAGTGGGGCATGAACGCCAAGAGTCGACCCGAAACGAACCCCGCGGAAGCAACCCAAAACGAACCCTGAGGAGTCAACCTGAAACGCCTCGGCGCCGTAGGGCGGGCGATGAACGCCGACGCGGTTCGCGAGCGTGCCCGATCGGCACCGCAAGAGCCCGGCGTCTACCAGTTTCGGGCCGACGGGAGTACATTGTACGTGGGAAAGGCGGTCGACCTCCGAAGTCGACTACAATCGTACGCGAGCCCGCGAAGCGCGAGGATCGCCCGGATGGTCGATCGTGCCGAGACAGTCGAGATCGCGGTGACCGATACCGAGACACAGGCGCTACTTCTGGAAGCGAACCTGATCAAACGCCACCAGCCGCGGTACAACGTCCGGCTGAAAGACGACAAATCGTACCCGATGGTCCAGCTGACGGATCACGAGGCGCCACGAATCGAGGTGACGCGCGATCCCGCGGAGTCGGCGACGATTTTTGGACCGTACACGAGCAAGAAGCGAGTCGAGACGGTCGTGAAGGCGCTCCGAGAGACATACGGGGTTCGTGGGTGTTCGAACCACAAATACGCGGGACGAGATCGTCCCTGCCTCGACTACGAGATGGGACTGTGTACGGCGCCCTGTACGCATGAAATCGACCTCGACGAGTACGTGGCTGACGTCGCGGCCGTCGAAGGATTCCTCGAGGGCGAAACTGGGATTCTGGCAGATCCGCTGCGACAGGAGATGGAGGCAGCCGCAGCAAATCAGGAGTTCGAACGCGCTGCAAACCTGCGAGATCGGCTAGGGGCCGTACGCACGTTCCACGAAGGCGGTGGCGAGGCTGTCCAATCGACCGGCGAGGAACGAACGGTAGACGTGCTGGGTGTCGCAATCGAAGGCGAGAGCGCAACGGTAGCGCGACTTCGCTCGGAGGACGGCAAACTCGTCGAGCGCGATCGACACGTGGTCGAGGTACCAACCAACGAAGACAGATCTCAGGGGGCCGTTAGGGAGGTCCTTGCATCGTTTTTGGTCCAGTACTACGCCGAGCGTGATCTTCCGAGGGCGTTGTTGCTTCCCGAACACCACGGTGACGACGAAGTGTCGGAGTGGCTCGAGGCAGAGGGTGTCTCCGCGCGGGTCCCAGGTGCAGGGCGTGAGGCAACGCTCGTCGAACTCGCGCTGAAGAACGCACGCCGAAACGTCGGACAGAGAGACGAGTGTGGCGCACTCGCCGAGGCGCTCGATCTCGATGCGGCGAATCGTATCGAGGGATTCGACGTGAGCCACGCCCAGGGGACGGCGGCGGTCGGGAGCAACGTCGTCTTCGTCGACGGAAGCGCAGAGACGGCCGCTTATCGGCGAAAACGTCTCGACGATCAAAATGACGATTACGCGAACATGCGGTCGCTGGTCGCGTGGCGAGCTCGCCGAGCACTGACCGGACGCGACGAACGACCAGATCCCGACCTGCTCCTGATTGACGGCGGTTCGGGGCAGGTATCGGCCGCTTGCGACGCACTCGAAACGGAGGGATGGGACGTCCCAATCATCGGGTTAGCGAAGGCTGAAGAGCGCGTGGTGACTCCAACACGCGAGGTATCGTGGGCGTCGGATGCCCCACAGCTGCATCTATGCCAGCGGGTGCGAGATGAGGCACACCGGTTTGCCGTTCAGTACCACCAGACGCTGCGAGACGAGGTGAAAACGGTGTTAGACGACATTCCTGGGGTGGGTCCGGAAACCCGAAACCGTCTCCTCGGCCGGTTTGGAAGTGTAGCAAACGTTCGCGAGGCCACGCTCGAGGAACTCACGACTGTCCGTGGTGTCGGGGAAAAAACTGCCCAAACACTGCAACAGCGGCTATGACGGATAGGGTCGATACTGACTAAAACTCAACGGGTCGATACTGACTACAACCGGTGCAGTAGCTGCGGTATCTCGAGTTGAAATGAGGGGGTTTCCCTAGAGAATACTAGTGATACTAGTTCACAGGTAGAAAAATCATTACACGTACAACCGTCCACCATTACCATGGTCGGCAGACTCGTGGTGTGGCGAGACCGGCTGAATCAGTATTCGGTATCCTCACTCGAAACCGTAGAGAACACCCCCACCCCTTCGTTTCAAGTGGAGATGCCAGAGAGAGTAGGGCGCAAAAGAGCGAGAGTGGAGATAGATTCCGTGTCGAGCGATTAGAGAGAGGAGATACTGATAGTAGAGAACCGATAGCTGCTGATATCGGTACCTAGTAACTGAGTGTCGCTATAGCAAATAATCTAGTTAACTCTAGGGATAACCTAAACAACCCTAGTAACTAGTCTCTTTTGCTAGTGCTGCGGATATTGTTTCTACCCTATTCATATAAACCTTCCTGTCGTAAAAATCACCCCCTACCCCCTCCCCCTCCTCCACTGTTCCAGTGGAAACGAAGGGGTGGGGGGGTCACTCCAATTGTTCTTTTCGAGCAGGCATCTCTCAACTGGTCGTGATCTCTCATCTGATCAGTTCGTCCCAACCAAACAGCAGTTGATGATCTCTTTGCCCCGAGCTCGTAGTGTATTCTATCCTCTTTTCAACCTGTTCGCCTCGTTCTCCCGTAGTATCGTGTGTGCGGTTCCGTGGCCGTGTGGTGGCGCCACTCGCATGCCGTACGCGCTACGCGCAGGGTGAACTAGAATAAGAACTATAACTAAACTTCAACTGCAAACACTAAACCTCGCTTCAACTGCAAACACTAAACCTCGACTGCACAGACCAACTTCTATCAACCTAGTAGTAGCGACCGAATTATGATTATGCACCCACAGCACATACTACGATGGAACCCACCCTCCTTTTCGGGTCGAAATCGTGTAGCGAGAAGAGAAGAATTTAAGACCTAGGTATTCCTCTGGTTCGTTTGCATCAACTGGACTCTGGAATCGACACTCCAATCTCGGACCGGTGCCGCTGGCCATGAAACCGCCGAAATTGGCCGTTTGGTGTCTGCGTTCCAGGTGAAATGAGGGGGTATCTGTACGACGTATGTCTGACGAAAACTCACAGACGACGGGTTCGGGTCGAGACGCTGAACCGGACGGACCACACGGGTTCTCGACAGATCTCGTCGGATCTGGTATCACAGAGGAGGAATCGAACCAAGGGTTGTTCGACGATCTACTCAGCGGCGAACCCATCTTCGAGAACAAGGAAGTCCTTAGACCGTCGTACACACCTCACGAGCTCCCCCATCGAAATAATCAGATCAACAAAATGGCGACGATCCTTGTCGCTGCACTTCGAGGTGAAACACCCTCGAATATTCTCATCTACGGGAAGACCGGGACCGGCAAGACTGCGAGTGCAAAGTTCGTCTCGAAGGAACTCGAGAGCACGTCCTCGAAGTACAGCGTCCCCTGTGACGTCGAGTACATCAACTGTGAGGTGACAGACACCCAGTACCGCGTCCTCGCTCAGCTTGCTAACAAGTTCATCGAGGAGAACGAGCGCCGAATTACGGACCGTATTGCTGAACTCGAATCGCACCTCGACGAAATTGACTCGTTACCCTCTGACGCAGCCGATACGTCCGACGCAGAGACACCTCTCTCTGGCGACCTCGATTCACCTCATTCGGCTGGTTCGTCTGAACCGTCTCACGACGGGGAACCATCGGATCGAGGCACTGAGGGTACTGGTACTCCCGGGGAAACTGGGGCCGACGAGACCGGCTTCGAATTCAACGAATCTGCAACACAATCCACTACTTCTAATGCAGACGAATCTCCTTCGAAAGACGACAGATCGGCTAATTATGGGGGCTCCCCAGTAGAAACTGAGGGGGTTGAGAGGGCAGAAAATTCTCCTGATAGCTCGGGCTCCGATCTCACACATCCGCTTGCCTCAACGCCGTTCGATTCACGCGAGGACGTTGAGGCTCGAATCGACGAACTCGAAGCCGACCGGGACTCGTTCGAGGAGGTGCCGATGACCGGGTGGCCGACCGATCGCGTCTACAGCGTCTTTTTCGACGCCGTCGACTACTCGGAGCGTGTCGTCGTTATCATGTTAGACGAGATCGACAAACTCGTCGAAAAAAGCGGTGACGATACACTGTATAACCTCTCTCGGATGAACTCCGAACTCGAGAACTCGCGGGTGTCGATCATCGGTATCTCGAACGACCTGAAGTTCACCGACTTTCTCGATCCGCGTGTCAAATCGAGCCTCGGCGAGGAGGAAATCGTCTTCCCCCCCTACGACGCGAACCAGCTACGGGACATCTTGCAACACCGGTCGGAGGTATCGTTCAAACAGGGTGCCCTCTCGGACGATGTTATTCCACTCTGTGCGGCGTTCGCCGCCCAAGAGCACGGCGACGCCCGCCGAGCGCTCGACCTCCTGCGAACAGCAGGCGAACTCGCCGAACGCTCCCAGTCCGAGACGGTTGTCGAGGAACACGTCAGACAGGCACAGGACAAGATCGAACTCGACCGCGTCGTCGAGGTCGTCCGGACGCTTCCGACACAGAGCAAACTCGTCCTCTTCGCGATCATCCTCCTCGAGAAAAACGGCGTTCACAGCATCAATACCGGCGAGGTGTTCAACATTTACAAGCGCCTCTGTGAGGAGATCAACGCCGACGTCCTCACCCAGCGACGCGTCACCGACCTCATCAGCGAACTTGACATGCTCGGCATCGTCAACGCGGTCGTCGTCTCGAAGGGCCGCTACGGCCGAACAAAGGAGATCAGCCTCTCGGTCCCCCTGGAGGACACCGAGGCCGTATTGATCTCTGACTCCCGACTCAGCGACATCGACGACGTTCAGCCGTTTGTACAGGCACGGTTCGAGAACTAAGACTTTCTAACGGCTAGTCGGCGACAGGAACCAGTCGTCGGTGACCTGTGATCGGAGCCGCTGAACTATACCGCTGCAGTCGAACGCTGCTGTGCAGTCAAACTCTGTTACTGTCGTCACAATTTGTTGCTGCAGTCGAAATAGACAGCTGCAGTCGGGCTGTATTCGACGGAGTAGTACCGGAGTATTCAACCCCGTTGTCCGACTGCGACCGTCGTCGCACCTGCGACACTCGCCGTTCCAACCGACGCAATCCCACTACCGACAACGTGTACGGCTTCTCCACCGAGGAACGGCTCTGTCGCCCCGTTCCACAGTCGATCCTGTTCGAGCAAGCTCTCACCGATGCCGCCGAATACGCTGCCGGTGAGCAGCAGTTCGTCGAACATGAGCCGGACGTATCCGAGATACGGGACTCTCACCATCGCTTTCCCGGTGACCCACTCCGGCCTGACGATACCACTGTCCGTTCCGAAGCCAACCTGATCGTAGCCGCGGTTCGCATCACCCTTCGTCACGAATCCGTCGTACGGAGCCGGACAGGTCGTCACCTGATCACACGTTGCGTCCCCGAGGTAATCGGGGTTCGCCTGCTCGTCGATCCAGTTGTCCCCCTCTTCGACCCAGTAATGTGCCCGGTGTATCACCGGGTTGCCGTCTCCGCCGGGTCTGAAGATGACCACGTCACCGTCTTTCCCGAACTGATTGTGATCGTTCGCGTCCGCGAGCGGGACGATACCCGTTCCTGCAGCCGGCTCGTCGCCGACGAATCGCTCTTCGTCGGCGACGAAGACCATATCTCCGCGGTGCATGTTCGGCTCCATACTTCCGCTTTCGATCGCGACAAGCGGTGGCCATACGCCGCTGATTCCGAACAGTACGAGCCCGATTACGGCCACGATGGCGACGCTTGTGAGCACGTCCCTGACGACGACGACCGTTCCCTCTTCGCTTCGGAAGAACCACCGCAACACGCCGTCGTCTTCGATTGTGACGCGGTCGTCCGACGGTCGTGCCCGGCCGCTCGAAGCAGGACCCCTTTCACCCTGGGATCGTCCGTTAGTCTCTGGTCCTGATCTATCCGCGGATGGCTGTCGATCGCTCGTGGTCGTTCGCCGAGCGTCGTCCGGTAAGCGCTCGGATTTCCCGTCTGTGGTTCGTTCGTCCGTCACCTCATTGTCTGGCCCCTCTGTCACCTCGTCGTCAGAACTATCACTCGCGCGAGACGGAGGGACGTGTGGTTCCGGATCGCGCTCGTCGTCGTCCGGGCCGGGAGCTCCCATTTCCCTCCACTTTGCTAAGGGACGCAATCAACCTTCTGCTCGGTGGCGTCTGCTGTTCGGGACCGGCCGGCTGTCGAAGCCCCGCTGTGGTGTGTCGCCGGCATCGGTCGATTCGCTATCCTTTTCTCTCTGACCTCGCATACGATGAGTGTGCCACTCGAGGGCCACACCCGGATCGTTCGCGAGCTCACCACCCGTGGATACAACGCCGAGCGGGAGGCGGTCACACTTATAGCGACCGCTGACGATCCAGCGGCGACCCTCGAACGCGTCGTCGACGATCTTTCCGACGATACGCTCGTAATCACTCAACACCACGTTCGATCGACCCTCGATTCTGAACCAGCAGCCGACAAATCGACCACCGTTTCATCTGCATCCGATACGGGAACAAATCACACGACTGAAACTGATAGTCCAGTCGAAACGAAGGGGTCTCCTTCGGACGCTCTCACTACTGCAGACGCTCCTGTTGGAGACACACCATCCAGTCATGCGCCTGCTGAAGAGACTGCGTCAACTGAGTCTCAGCAAGCGCGGACGTCTGAGTCTCAACAAGCGCGGACGTCTGTCGATGAGGACCGATTCGACCGAGCGCAAGATCCGGCGCTTCGCTCGCTCGACATCGCGGGCGACATGACCGGTGAGAGCACTGGCACGGGCGAGTACTCGGATTTCGTCGCCGTCTTTCGGGACCGGCTCGAGCGGCTGGGGTCGAAGCTCCGCGGTCGGGTCAATCACCGCCCTGCGAGCGCAATTGGGAGCATGCCTGGTGGCAGCGAGGCCGCGATGGTCGGGCTGGTCAACGACGTCCGGTCGACCGCCAGCGGCCACTGGCTGATCGAACTGGAGGATGCGTCCGGAACCTTCCCCTGGCTGGTGATGAAAGACCGCGAGTACGTCGACCTCGTCGACGAACTACTCTACGACGAGGTGATCGCGATGGAGGGGACGCTCGCCGACGACGCCGGGATCGCGTTCGTCGACTCGATGTACTTCCCGGACGTCCCCCGCACCCACGAGCCGTCGACGGCGGACCGCCACGTACAGGCGGCGCTCATCAGCGACGTCCACGTCGGCAGCCAGGAGTTCATGGAAGACGCCTGGAACCGCTTTACAGACTGGCTCCACACGCCCGCGGCCCAACACGTCGAGTACCTGTTGATCGCCGGCGACATGGTTGAGGGCGTCGGCGTCTACCCAAACCAGGACGAAGAACTCGACGTCGTCGACATCTACGACCAGTACGCGGCGTTCAGCGAGCACCTGAAGTCTGTTCCCGGTGACATGGAGATCGTCATGATCCCGGGCAATCACGACGCGGTCCGACTCGCCGAACCGCAGCCCGGATTCTCCGAGGAGCTCCGAGAGATCATGTCGGCCCACGACGCCCGCATCGTCAGCAATCCGTCGACGGTCACGATCGAGGGTGTCACCGTGCTCATGTACCACGGCGTCTCGCTGGACGAGGTAATCGCCGAACTACCCGAAGAGAAGGCGAGTTACGACGATCCCCACAAGGCGATGTACCAGCTGTTAAAGAAGCGCCACGTCGCCCCGCAGTTCGGCGGCCACACTCGCCTCGCCCCCGAGGAGAAAGACTACCTCACCATCGACGAGGTGCCCGACATCTTCCATACGGGCCACGTCCACAAGCTCGGCTTCGGCAAGTACCACAACGTCCTCGCGATCAACTCCGGCTGCTGGCAGGCCCAGACGGACTTCCAGCGCAGCGTCAACATCGACCCCGACTCCGGGTTCGCCCCGATCGTCGACCTCGATACGTTAGACGTGACGGTCCAGAAGTTCAGCTGAGCCCGCGTCACGTGGTCGAGCCGTCCCCCTTCGTTGAGTCCGTGTCGCTCCCCCAGCCGCTCGCTGTCTACACACTGTGCTACGGTTCCAGTCGAAACTTCTCGGTCTGGGAGCCGTCGAACTGTGGCCCGCTTCCGCAGTGTCGAAAGCCCAACTGCTCTACTGCAGTACTGACCGCCTCGTTGTCGGGCGAGACGAGGAGTTCGACGCTCATTCCCTCGCTCTCTGCGAACCGGACCGGCTCGGCGAGCAGGCGCTGGCACGCCTGATCGGTGCCGCCGATCTGCGTGATGTGGACGGTGTCACCCCTCGCGTCGAAGCTCACGAAGCCCAGAATGTCTTCCGGTTGCGAGCCGCCGTATCGGGGTTCGCTGCCCGAGACGTCCGCGTTCGGATCTCGAACGCCGTCTTCGGCGATCCGCACTGTCCGATCGTGGACGAGGTTTCGCATCACGTCGGTCGGCGAGTTGGCGATCGCCGCGATGGCGTCGGCGTCGGCCTCGAGCGCGTCCCGTACGTTCATCGTCCCGTGGTAATGATGTGCACGAACATAAATCCCGCCCGCGGAGACAGGTAGACCAACCCAAGTCGGTGTGACTGTCTCGAGTAACTGAATATCCAGCTGGATCGACTTGGATGACGAACAGTTACGCCTGCGATGGGACACAGTTATCTGCCCCCTCTGGTAAAGGAGTGGCACATGACCATCACTCACACCGTCTCTCAGGATGGGGTGTTCGTATGCGCGTTCTAGCCAAGTTCGGCGGTACGAGCCTCGGCAGCGGCGATCGGATCAACCGCGCCGCCGATTCCGTCGCTGCGGCCGTCGAGGACGGCCACGAGATCGCCGTCGTCGCCAGCGCGATGGGGTCGACGACCGACGATCTTCTCGACGAGATCACCTTCGACACCAGCGATCAGGACCGCGCACAGATCGTGAGCATGGGCGAGCGGACCTCGGTCCGCATGCTTAAAGCCGCTCTCTCCTCGCGGGGCATCGACGCGATGTTCTTGGAGCCCGGCAGCGAGTACTGGCCGGTTATCACCGACGAGCACGGCGAGGTCGACGTCGAGCGAACGCGCGAGCGCGCGACTGAGCTCGCTGCCAAGTTAGACGGCGTCGTTCCCGTCATCACCGGCTTCCTCGCCGAAGGAATCGACGGCTCGGTTACCACCCTCGGTCGCGGAGGTAGTGACACCACGGCCGTCATGCTCGGCAACTACATGGAAGCCGACGAGGTCGTCATCGTCACCGACGTCGAAGGCGTCATGACCGGCGACCCGAACGTCGTCGAGGGCGCCCGAAACGTCGGCGAGATATCCGTCGACGAGCTGCGAAATCTCTCGTTCCGCGGCGCTGAGGTCGTCGCTCCCTCCGCGCTATCGTACAAAGACCGGGGTCTCGACGTCCGCGTCGTCCACTACCAGCACGGTGATCTTCTCTCCGGTGGGACGAGCATCGAGGGTCAGTTCGAGAGTCTCGTCGATCTGCGCGAACAGCCACTTGCCTGTCTGACTGTCGCGGGACGGGCGATTCGCAACCAGTCGGGCATCTTTCAGTCGCTTGCGGACGCCTTAGGTGATAACGAGGTCAACATCGACGCCGTCGCCAGCGGCGCAGACACCGTCACCTTCTACATCGACGAGGACGAGGCCGAGCGCGCCGAGAACATCCTCCACCGCGAGGTCGTCACGAGCGATACACTCTCGAGTGTCACCGTCGACTCCCCGATTGCGGCGATCCGCGTCACCGGCGGCGAGCTCCCAAATCAGCCGGGTATCGTCAGCGAGATCGTCAACCCGATCGCCGACGCCCGAATCAACCTCCAGGACATCATCACCAGCGCCACCTCCGTCGCGCTGTTCGTCGACTGGGAAGACCGCGAGAAGACCCTCGAGCTCACGCAGGACCTGTTCTGAGACCGCTTCGTTACTCATATCGACTCTGCCAGAGCTGGCCACTCTCTCGGTAACGACTCCCTACTAGATTCGTTCGGCGCATTCAGGCTCAACCCCTTTTTGTCGCCGTCGCCTCGATCGAACCATGCTAGAACTTGCACTCGCGTTCTTCATCATCGCAATCATCGCCGCCGCGTTCGGTGCGACCGGCGTCGCTGGCGTTACGATGGCCGCCGCGAAGTGGATCGTGGGGCTGTTCTTGCTGCTGGCGGTCCTCTCGATGTTGCTGTAGTGAGTCCCCGGCTGTCATCCAGCGACACGCACTAGCAGCTTCGGTCACTCCAGCAGCGCTGCACCCTCTTCGACGTCCATCACACCCTGTGAGACGGCCGTGAGGATGCGGACGACCTCCGGATTCGGCTCGGAGCCGTCGTCGTTGTCGGCGGCCTCCGCGAGCGTCACCTTCGTCGAGTCGCCGACGAACTCCGCGACGTCGGTTCCCTCGGCGATAGCGGTCTCCTTTTTCACCCGGTAGTTCCCGCCGTCGGTGACGTGCAGATCGCCCGGGTGGAAGAAGTACCAGTCTTCGCGGTCGAATCGGACGCCGATGCGGGGCTTCGCGCCGAAGTTCTGTGCGAAGTAGATCAACGCCTCGACTTCCTCGCCGGTCAGGTAGATCGGCTTCCCCGAACTCGACTTCGCTTCGATGGCGTAGAATCGCTCGCCGTCGCCAGCCAGGACGTCGGGAAGTTCGCGTTCCGTGGCGGCGCCGCTTGCCGGCGCGCGCATCACCGCGAATCCCGAGTCGTCGAGGAGGTTCACGAGTTCCCGCTCGCGGCGGTCACCCTTCGCCTGAGACATGCTCCTATCTCACCGACGCGAATACATAAACGGGCCGGAGGTGACCCGGTCGCGGCCGCTCCAGCGCGACGTATCGTCTCGAACTCACCCCAGGACGACCAACACGTCGACGACCGCACCCGCCATCTCTTCACCCTCCTCGAACCCGTAGATCATCGCGACGTACAGCAGCGCCCAGTTGAACGCGTTGTAGACGGCGTGGATGATGATCGGGACGACGAGGTTCTCGGTTACGACGTAGGCGTATCCCATCACGAGCCCGCCGAAGAAGAGGACGATGAGTGGGATCACGACGGCGACCGTCGACTCCGCCAGCAGGGCGTAGACGGGGAAGTGAACCAGCGAGAAGATCGCGCTCGCGACGACGACGGCCGTCGTCCGATCGAAGGCGTCGTAGAGGCGTTTCTGGATGACGTTTCGAAAGAGGAACTCCTCGGCCGGCGAGTTGAAGAGAAACGCGATCGCGATCAGGATGAGTATCATCGCCTCGTCGCCGCCGATGTACTCCGTGATGCCCGAGCTGGCAACCGGCGCGTCGAGTAGTGTGACTACGATGTTCGTCAGGACGTAAAAGGCGATGACGGCGACGGTGCCCCCGAGTGCGTACACCCAGCCACGCTTATCGGGCACCGAGAGATCGACGTAGTCCCAGCCTCGGTTCGTATAGGCCAGATAGATCGCTCCCGCAGCGGCCATTCCGACGAAGTTCAACACGAAAAACGCCGTCCGAACCCCGAGTGACGTCTGGCCGGGTTCGTCGATAAGCATCGGCTCGTAGAGGAACGCGGGCAGCGTGAACAGTTCAGCGGTGAGGATCCCAAAGAGCGTGAGCCCGAACGCGACGAGAACCGCGCGGAGGGGACGACCGCGGACGGTTTCGACTGCACTCGTCGATTGGTCTTCCATATTGGCTCGTATGTCCGTGAGGCCTTGGGCGTTCCTCTCTCGCTCGCAACTCCGTGTCGTGGTGCGACCTACCGGTTCACGTTCCGTGGTCCCAGCTCCCCATGTAGTCTCGCTGGGTGTCGGTCAGCGCATCGAACTCGACGCCTTCGGCCTCGAGTTTGATCTCGGCGATCTCCTGATCTAACTCGTCGGGCACGTCGTGAACGCCGGCCTCGTAGGCGTCGCTTGTTCGCGGCTCGTCGCCGCTCACATCTGCGGAGCGTGGCTCCGCACTCTCGACTAACTCGCGCACACAGGCGGCTTGCACACCGAATGACTGGTCCATGACCTCGACAGGATGGCCCAGCGAAATGGGCGCGGCGAGGTTGACGAGCCGTCCCTCCGCGACGACGTTGAGTCGGCGGCCGTCTCCCATCTCGTAGGCCTCGACACCGTCTCGCGCTTCGTAGCGGTCGACCGCGAGCTCGCCCAACGCGTCGAGATCAATCTCGATGTCGAAGTGGCCCGCGTTGGCGAGCAGGACCCCGTCTTGCATCTTCTCGAAGTGCTCGCGGACGATGACGTCACGGTTCCCGGTCGTGGTGAGGAAGACGTCGCCTACTTCGGCTGCCTCGGCCATCGGCATGACATCGTAGCCTTCCATGTGGGCCTCGAGCGCACGTCGGGGCTCGACCTCGGTGACGATGACGTTCGCGTTCTGGCCCGAGGCCTTCCGGGCGACGCCCTTGCCACAGTAACCAAAGCCGGCGACGACCACGTTCTTGCCGGCCCACGAGAGGTTCGTGGTCATCGCGATGCTCGCAAGCGAGGACTCGCCGGTGCCGTGAACGTTGTCGAACAGGCGCTTCATCGGCGTGTCGTTGACGGCGAAGACCGGATACTCGAGCGCGCCGTCCTCGTCCATCGCGCGCAGGCGGTGAACGCCGGTCGTGGTCTCCTCGGCGCCCCCGATGATGCCGTCGATCAGTTCGGGGTAGTCCTCGTGAATCGCGGCGACGAGGTCCATCCCGTCGTCGACCGTGACGGTGGGTTCGTGGGCGATGACGGCCTCGATGGCGTCGTAGTACTCCTCGTCGTCGACGCCGCGTTTGGCGTAGCTCGTGATCGATTCGTGGGCGTCGAGCGCCGCCGAGACGTCGTCGTGGGTCGACAGCGGGTTGCAGCCGGTGACGGCCACCTCTGCGCCGCCCTCCGCGAGGGTCTCGACTAAAATCGCCGTCTTCGCTTCCACGTGCATCGCCATCGCAATGCGCTCGCCCGCGAAGGGCTGGTCCTCGACGAACTCAGCACGGACGGACTCGAGAATCGGCATGTGCTGGGCGGCCCAGTCCATCTTCCGGCGGCCCTCGGCTCGAGCCTCTTCTATATCGTCTAACTGCTCGCTGATCGGTGCGTACGCGGTCATAGAGTGAACTGAGTGGGACCGGAGGGAAAACGCTACCGAACCGACGCGTTTGGTTGGGAGGTGGCGCCATTCGGATGCGTCTCTCACCGGTGTTCTCTCGTCCGGTCGTAGGCGTACTCGACAGCCTCCTCGAGCGATCCGGGACCGTCGTAGCTCGCCGAAAACAGCGCCATGAACCGGCGCCCCAGTTTCAGACACCGCTCGACGGTTAGCACGCTCCGGACGGTCGTCGTCTCCGAGATATCGAGCCCAGGATAGCTGACTGCCGTCAGCGTGTAGCCGGGGTGGTCGTCGCCGTCGAGCGATGCCGGAGCAATCCGGAGACGCAAGTCCCCGGATTCGTGGCGATAGGTTCGATACTGGAGCTCCCGATCGGACTCCGCGGGGGTATACTGCCGACGCTCCTCTACGTTCCAGTCCGGTGGGACCTCGATATTCATGTCCACTTCTACCGGGGCAGCGGCTACCTTCGTATCGTCTTACGCAATATTCTCGAATAGCTCCACCATCGTGAGATAATCGGCCATTCTTTGCCCACTATCTGGTTATATTCTGGCCGATTGAATCGATACTGCCGGAGAAATCGGCTATGCTTCACTCGGCGTCGTGGACACTGCAGCTGGAGCGTGCGCCACCCCAGCCGCGTCCATCATCTTTCATCCACCACTCCGCGTCGATTATCCTTCGCCCGCCACTCCGCGTCGATTATCCTTCGTCCGCCACTCCACGTCTCTCACTCCTCGGTGGATTCGCCGCGCTCGCTACCCCGGTCTGTCTCCCGGCTCTCCGTCCGCTGTCCGACGTCCTCCTCGGCGTCGATCTCCGCGTTGGACTCGCCTATCACCTCGTTCGGGTCGATGTCGACGTCCTCGCGCGTCCCCGACTCCGTCGCCGGATCCTCTGTGGCACCGCCCTCGCCGATCCCCTCGAGCGGGTCCGTCGTCGGATCGGCACGCCGCTCTCCATCGCCGTCGATCTCGCTGGCGGCGTCTGTCAGCCCGGCGTCCGCTGTCTCCTCTTCGATTCCAGGATCGCTACCGTCGAAGTCGTCCAGCTCGGGGTCCGTCTCGTCGAGATCAGCTGGCTCCGGATCGGTTTCGTCTTGCCGTCCGGCTCCCGCCTGGCTCTCGGTGCCACTAGTCGTCTTGCCCTCTGGCTCAGTGTCGGTCTCGTCTTGCCGGAACTCTCGTCTCCCTTCGGCGTCGGTTTCGGTCTCGTCCATCTCCCCCATCTCGTCGTGTTCCTCGGAGAACTCGCCGCCGAGTCGGACCGCGTCGGCGGTGATCTCGGCGATCGACGCGCTCGCGAGAGGCACCATCCCCCCAGACGTATTCCCCCAGTCCAGGGCGGCCCGCGTCGAGTCGGCGACGTCCGGATCGAGGTCGACGTACGCTGTCTCTCCCTCGACGTCGGCGACGGTGCCGACGGGCTCTCCAGTGGCGGTCTCGACGAGCTTGTCGATGTCGTCGTCGGTGACGGATGGACTCATGACTCGGCGCACTCCCGGTCTCCAGAAGCCGTCCGTGCCTGCAAGTTACGGGTGTCCGGACTCGGACGTTCCGTCCTTGCCGCCGGGGCTGACGCTTCCCGTCTGATAGCCGTGGAGATCGAGTGTGACGTGATCGAAGCCAATCTCCGAGAGGGCCTCACGAGCAGCGTCGGCGAACGCCGGATCCAGCGCCCGTTCGAGTTCGTCGGGGGCGACCTCGATGCGAGCCAGACCGTCGTGGTCGCGCACGCGGAACTGCTCGAAGCCCCACTGCCGCAGCAGCGCCTCGGCGCGTTCGACCCGCGTCAGCCGTTCCTCGGTGACCTCGAGTCCCGTCGGAATCCGCGAGGAGAGACAGGCCATCTGTGGCTTGTCGGCCACCGAGAGATCGTAGCGATCGGCGATTTCGCGGACCTCTGCCTTCGAGATGCCGTGGTCGAGCAGCGGTGAGTAGACGTCGAGTTCGTCGACGGCCTGGAGGCCTGGCCGGTGGCCTGCGCCCGGATCGTCGGCGTTGGTGCCGTCACAGACGGTCTCGATCCCCAGCTCGCGGGCAGCTTCGAACATCTCGCCTAAGCGCATCGTTCGGCAGTGATAACAGCGGTCTGCGTCGTTTTCGACGAACGCGTCGCTCTCGAGTTCCGAAAAGGAGACGATCTCGTGGCGGATGCCGATCTCCTCGGCGACCCGCTTTGCGTCCTCGAGTTCGGCCTCGGGAAGCGTCTCGGAGGCTGCGGTACAGGCCACGGCGTTCTCGCCGAGCGCGTCGGCAGCCAGCGCGGCCACGACGCTCGAGTCGACCCCGCCGGAGAACGCCACCAACGCACCGTCGTGACTCGCCAGCGAGTCTCGGGCCGCCTCGAGTTTTGCCTCCACCGTCGTCATGGACCTCCGTTTGCTGCGGACGGGCAAAAGGGCGTTGTCGTTGTTTCACCTCGAACGGTATCGGGGACAGTGGCCTCTCGCTACCCGGAGCGTTGCAGAGGCGCGCCCGACCGTTAACTCGCCGACCGTCGTACCTGTTTCCACGATGGCCCTATCCGATCAGCTCCGACGGTTTCGATCGACGGCAGAATCTGCGGAATCCACCACCGAAACCTCTCCAGACGGCACCTCCCGACTGGAACACACCGCCTCGGCGTCCGCCCGCGGGATCCAGGCGGGGTTCGTCGCCACGATCATCATGACGGCGTTCCGGCTACCGATTCTGCGATCGCTCCCGCCGTCGGCGGACTTCTGGGCGCAGTACGTTCGCGGTGGCGACCCCGACGACTACCCTCTCGCTGGCTTGCTCTTGCACCTGCTCTACGGCACCAGCGCGGGGGCAGCCTTCGGCGGCCTGTTCGCGCTCCAGTCGGCCGAGCGCTCGATCGAGTCCGAACAGCGCGGGCTGGTCTGGGGGTCGGTGTTCGGGATGGTGTTGTCGGCGTTTGGCTCCCAGATCATGTTAGAGGAGGTCCTCGACGTTCGCCTCGACGCAGACGAACTCGCGCTGTTTCACGCCTCTCACCTCGTCTACGGGATCGCTCTCGGCGCCTGGGTCGGCTCGCGGACCGAAGGTGTCGACGACCCGACGACGGAGTACGGCTACGACGACTGAGAAGGTACGGCGACGACTGAGAAGGTACGGCGACGACTGAGAAGGTACGGCGACGACTGAGAATGCACGGCTATGACGACTGAAACGACGCTTCTCGTCGACAGGAAGTGCCGGTACTGGCGTCTCCCCGCCTCCCCTTAGCTCGCCCGCGTCTCGGGCGCCCGATCCCCGCGGAAGAACTTCAACACGCCGTGGGCTGCCATCCCGAGTAGGGCCCACTTCCAGGCGACAATTCCGACCGCGAACAGCAGTCCTGCCCGGGCGTAGTTTCCACGGCTGATCGCCCGCTTGGCATCTGCGGCTACCGACAGCACGGTCAGTGACCGGGTCGCCCGCGATCCGAGCAGTTTCTTGAGTACCATGGGGTCCCTCGCTGTCCGAGCGGTAAAACGCCCCGCCCGGAGCGCGCAAGCGCCAGCGAAGCCGCTACTCCTCCTCGTCTGTGGAGTCGTCTGACGCCGATTCGTCTCCCTCCCCCTCTGCGACCTCGGCGGCGACCTCCTCGTCGACTCGTACTGCTCCCGGCTCGGCGGGCGTCTCCTGGGCGTCCGTCTCGGCCATCTCGTCGATCTCTTCGTCCGATCGGTCCTCGTTTAGATCGACGCTGAGTGCTGCCTCGTCTGTCGATTCCGATCTTGCACTCTCCGTCGCGTCTCCGTCCTCGCCTTCCGGTTCCGCGTCGTCTTCGTCGCCCTCCCCGGGACTCCCGATCGGGATCTTCTGTGCCTGCTCGAGCGTGGCTTCCTCCGCTCGCTCGATCGCGTCGGGAACGTCGATCGAGTCGTCCGACTGATCGCGTCGCCAGCGGCCCAGGAGATACGCGACTGCGACGACGCCGAGCGCTGCCAGCAGGGCGTATGCCACCCGACCCGCCCCATCTCTCGCGCTCCCGTCATCGCCCGATCGACCGCCGTCCGCTGCATTTCGTGCCTGTGAGAGGCGACCCATAGGCGGTGTACCGCTTCGATCAGGAAGTTCGTTGGGGGTGCACTCGCCGGATTGGGTCGACGGATCCATCGTCGGGGCGAGGGATTTTTCTCCACGCGCTCTGATACGCCGGTCGATGACGATGGATCTCGAGGCGATTCCGGGCGTCGGCGAGAAGACCGCCCGCGCGCTGTCGGCACTCGACGACCCCGAACGGGCCTTACGGACCGGCGACGTCGCGACGCTCGCCGCGGCGCCGGGGATCAGCCAGGGACGGGCCGCTCGGATCGCCCGCGGTGCGATCCGTAGCGAGCACGACGATCCCGGCGGCTTCCTCGCGACCGACCGTGCCCGCGAGGTCTACCGCGAACTCCTCTCGCTGTGCCAGGAGCGGGCGGTGACCCGCTATGCGGCCCAGCGCCTCGAGACGATCTACCCGAGCGCGCGGCGCTCTCGGATCGAGGAGGTCCGGGCGTTCGCCGAACGGGCCGTCGAGCGCGAGCCAGACCCTGCGGTTCGCGAGGCGCTGTCTGGCCTCGAACCGCTCGAAGAGCCCGGCGACGTGCAGGTTCGCGAGCGGTGTCTGGCCACCGCGGACGCCGAGCGCTACGCCGAGGCTCGGGAGGCGGTACCCGAGCTCTCCGTCGAGGTCGTCGACGACGCCCAGGGACTGGCCGAACTGGCTCGGGGGTACGCGACGGTGATCGCCTTAGACGAGCAGTTCGCCGGGATCGCCGTCGACGGCGACGTGCAGGTGCGCCCCGACGCTCTCGAGAATCCCGCCGAGATCGTCCCGGAGCGCCCGCTGGCCTTTTTCGCGCGCAATCGCGACCGCATCCGGGCCGCAGTCGCCGTCCACCGCGCGGCAGCGATGGACGCCCCTTGTGACCTCGCGGCGCTCGAAGACGGGCTCTCTCGCCTCGACGCGGACGGGACGGTCGCGGGCGACGACGAACTCGACCGACTGACGGTAGCCGTCGACGATCTGGACGCGGCCGCCTCGGCGGCCGAGAGCGTCGCCAACGACCGACTACGCGAGGCGATCCGCGAACAGGACGTCACCATCGAGGGCGCTGACCTACTCTCACTGGTCGAGCGCGGCGCGGGCGTCGATTCGTTACTCTCCCGGGAGCTGGCCGACGAGCACGCTGCCGCCGTCGGGGCTGCCCGCGAGCACCTGATCGACACCCTCGATCTGGACGCCGGCGAGAGCGAACTCGCCCGCCGGGTCTTCGACGACGAGCCGACGTTTCCAGTCGAGCGCGAGGAGAGTGCCCTCTCTCGGCTCCGCGAGGAGCTGACGGCGGCCAAAGAGCGCCGGGCCGCCCGGCTCAAGCGCGAGCTGGCCGCGGAGCTGGCCGACCGGCGAGAGGGAGCCGAGGCGTTGGTCCGCGACGCGCTCGAACTCGACGTGGAGCTCGCAATTTCCCGCTTCGCCCGCGATTTCGACTGCACGATGCCGGAGTTCGTCTGGGACGACGGGGAGGGAGATAACGGGGTGGGGAACGACGGAGATGTCGGTGACCGGACGGCGACCGCCGTGACACAGGCAGACGGCGGCCTCTCCGCGACGGGATTCGCTATCGAGGGCGGGCGCTCGCCGCTGCTCGCCGAACCGCCCGAGGAAATCGACCCCGTCGACTACGAGGTCTCCGGCGTGGCTCTCCTCTCGGGGGTCAACAGCGGCGGGAAGACCTCGACGCTGGATCTGGTCGCGAGCGTCGTCGTTTTGGCGCACATGGGGCTGCCCGTGCCCGCGGACCGGGTCCGGCTGCGCCGATTCGACGGGCTGCACTACCACGCGAAGACCCAGGGAACTCTCGATGCGGGCGCCTTCGAGTCGACGATCCGAGAGTTCGCCGACCTCGCGTCGGGCGGCTCTGGCGCGCTCGTCCTCGTCGACGAACTCGAGAGCATCACCGAGCCGGGTGCCTCCGCGACGATCATCGCGGGCATCCTAGAGGCGCTGACCGAGAACGGCGCGACCGCCGTCTTCGTCTCCCACCTCGCAGGCGAGATTCGAGAGGAAACCGCCGTCGACGTCACTGTCGACGGCATCGAGGCGGTCGGGCTGGTCGACGGCGAGCTCGAGGTCAACCGGTCGCCGGTGAAAAACCGGCTGGCGCGCTCGACGCCCGAACTCATCGTCGAGAAGTTACACGACGAGCACGACGCCACGTTCTACGACCGCCTGCTAACGAAGTTCGAGTGACGTAGCTCGCTCACCGGCGGAAATGACGAGCGACTCCCTCCTTTTCTGTGTCTATACGTTCGCCTGTGGAACCGATACGGCGACTGTCTGTGTCGCTCAGCTCCAATCTGGAGAAAAACTACCAGATCAGTACACAAATATTATTTCTGATTATTGTAGTGGTTGTGGCTATTTTCCAACTACTCAGGGGTTGTCATATCTGGCTGGAAGCCAGAACCAGATCGGAGTCAGAGTGAGTTATGCGGGGCGACATGGTGTTCCAAATTCCTGATAACAAGGAACGACAGCATACCTCTTCTGCCTTCTCTAACGCGTGTATGGTGCGTCTGAAGCCAGTATAACGCACTCACTCTGATCCCGGTACTGTGCTGAAACCCTATTTTGACGCTCCCCGTTTCTTACCGACACCTCTCTTTCGTCTCGAGAGCGGCGATCCCTCAAACCAGATCGTGAGATAGAATAAATCTATGCACTACATATAACTCTCGTGTCTTTACGCACAAAATATTTTAAATTTGGTAGTTCTCTCTCCTCGAAGCAGAACGGCAAAGATCTACTCGACCCATCGCCCCACAGAACGATCTCTCCATCTCCAAAGACTGACCGAAATCGACGCACCATCTGGCGAATGGGGGCCGTTACTCGCTCTCAACGACGTGTACATTCTCTCGCATATTGTTGGGGTCGGGAGCACAGACGTAGTACCGCATTTCGGCGGTTGGTTCGACGCCACCGAGCGTTTGCTCGTCGTCGGTCGTTATTTCCGTTTCGTCGTCATCACCCCTTTCATTGTCACCGTTTCCACCATCCTCACCATTTCTGATATCGTCGCCTGCATAGCCTGCGAGGAGAGCGATGGAACCGGTTCCACCAGCGACCGTTATTAATTCTCGCCGTGATATATAATCATCTATTATCATGTGATGCCTGATAGATGAGTTTGAATTTTTTGCTGCCTGTCACATCGGTGCTTACCTTCTTTTCGTCCGTCGTCCGCGGCCTGTGTAGAGTCCGGTACAGGATGCTGACGGCGGGGTTGAAGCTGATTCAGATCTCAATAAATTACAACTATAGGTGTGTAATTCTTCTCGTGATACCGTCTGCACTCGACGAGGGGTTCCTCGAGTTCTCAACGCCGGTTCTGACAGCTCCCTTCTGGCACTCTGCTCAGCTCACGACGACATGCTCCTCTCTGCCACTTTTACTGATAGGCTTGAATGAAATTACGCTCTGTTTGAATGAGTCACCACTCTAACATATACATCAGATCATGTTTATTGTCTGTAGCATGTCGTCGACTGAGATGAGCGATGACGAACCGACAGCAGACGAAACAGCGAGTTCCAGGCGGCGGTTTCTACAGGACGCCGATGGGTGAGGGGACGATACCGTGGCCCGGAATCCCCGACGGGAGTGGTGGACCGATGACAGGGCCCGTCTATCGGCACGACGAGGAGTTTGCGGAGACGGCGCTTCCCGAGTATTACGACGGCAAGCACGTGATCATGGACTACCACGATAACTGGAGTCTCATCGCCAACTACGATGACGCCGACGAGGCGATGACGGTCCACGGATTCCTCCCCGAGCAACTCCAGTTAGGATCCCCGTTCAAGGCCGAGATCGGACCCGACGGACATCTGTACGTCATCGAATACGGTGTCGGCGGATTCGGTCCGACCACCGATTCTCACATCTACCGGATCGAGCACCATCCGAACGGCCAGTAACGCGTACCACGACCCACTTACCGTCTTCCGATATCCGTCCCCGATGATATCAACAGGAAGACAAAAATATAATTATTCGACGGAGAACCTATCCAAACGATGACTCTACGGGAAATACGACGCCGGTCTCTGCTACAGTCTGCGGTGGTGGCCGGAGAGGCGACCCTCCTTCCGACCGGTTCGCTATCGGCAGCTCCCGACCGGCGTATCATATCCCGCCCCGAGACGGAGGAGTACGAACAAACGTTCGAGTTCGACGCCTACATCGATCGGTGGGCGTGTACGTACCCGCCCGAGTTGGCGGGAACCGATAACCCGACGCTCCGACTCGAACCCGGATCCGTTTATCGAATTATCTTCACCGTCAGTCCCGAAGGCAGCGAGCACGACGTTACGCTCGACAGCGTCGAGACGGCGTCGAGTCAGGACGAGTTCTTGATGCAGACGGATTCCGTTCACGACGCCGGTGAGACCCAGGAGTTGGTGTTCGAAGCGACCGAAGAACTGTTTTCGTACTACTCGACCGTCAATCCGTCTCGACAGCGCGGATTTATCGATGTGGCGGGCGTCCAGAATGATCGCGTTCGGTTCCGTCACCTTACGCTCCAATCCGATCGCTGGGTCGGCACTGCCCCGGCTGCAATAGACAGCGTCGAGAACCCGACGCTCGAACTCGACGCCGGCTCCGAGTACCGTGTCGTTCTGACGTCCGACGTTGACGAAGACCATCACTTCGTAATCGAGGACGCGTCCGGTGATGCCGTTCCGGTTCAGACGATGACCGATAACGGACAGGTTACGGAGGTTGCGTTCGAGGCGACGACCGAGATGGCCGCCTACGCGTCCGAGACGGGTCAGGCACAAGCACGGGGCGAAATCGAGGTCGACAGTTCTGACCTCAGAGCGCAGCGATTGGCACACCTGGAAGCGGCATGCGATATCGTCCTCGAAAGCGACGAGGACGGCTGGCGGGGGCTCGCTCCCGACTCCCTCCAGCACGAACTGAATCCGACGCTCGAACTCGACGCTGGCGAGGAGTATACGATCGGCTGGCTCAACGGTGATGGTGGGGCACACAGCCTCGTCGTCGAAGAGGCAAACGACGTGACCGTCGCCGAAACGCCCGTCGGTGACCGCGAGGCGGAGTACCAGACGCTCTCGTTCGAGGCCACCGAGACGATCGACGCCTACCGGTGCCCTTCCCACTCAGCGGAGATGGCTGGCTCGATTTCCGTGACTGGTTCGGAGTCGTCGGACTCACTCGCGGAAACGGACGACAGGAACGGCGAGGAAAGTGACGAGGCGGCCGATGAGACACCAGGATTCGGAATCGTCGCCTCCCTCGCCGGAATCAGCGCCGGTGTTGCAACGGTCGCAGCTAGGTGGCACAACGGTGGCGAGTAGGACGGTAGTGTGGCCCCTCCACGACCTTTTCGGATCCATTCGCTCCGTTGGTGATTCGGCTGGGTCACGTTGTCTTGTTGCCCTCGAACGTCCGAATATTGAGTGTGACGGCGGAAACGGACGAGTCAGGCGAACGAATTTGGGTCCTCAGAGAAACCGACACCTCGGCTCCGGGAAGCCGTCACCAGAGCAAAGGAAGCGCTATCAGAAAGGCTCGAATAATCGCTTCCCACGGGGTTTTCGAAGGAGTGTTAGTCAACGATCCGGACGGAAGCAGTACTCGGTACGTCGCTAACTCTGATGGAACATTTGACTAACTGTCCACAGCAGGCGACTGAGCGTCTACCGGCGCGCTCAGAGGATGCCTGGGGGAACTCGTTCATAGATCACTCATAGTACTCGATCATGTGGATACCACCGTTCCCGATATCTGAGTAGTCCATCATGAACAGCCGCCCCTGGGGGCCGTACTTCATCTCGGTCGGGTCCTGCCACGGGTGATCGGGGAGGAACTCGTTGACCTCGACGGTGCCGTCCTCCTCGTAGGTGAGATAGCCGACCCAGCTGTCGGGTGCAAATGGCGCCATGAGGAACTGTTTCCCCTCAAAGTGGGGATCCAGTGCCCCCTCGCTAAACGCCTCTGAATACCGGTAGGCCGGCCCAGCGTTCGCGGAGCCGAGCTCCGAGACGCCCGGCCAGGTCACCTCTCCGGGTTGGGGCATATCGACCCACGGTGCCGCCTCGACGTAGCTGTCCCAGTCTTGAGCCTGCCAGACGGTCGCCGGCGTGACGTTCGGGATGTCCTCGATACCGGTGTTGTTCTGGGAGTCATTCCGGAGGTTGTCGGGCCAGTAGGGTTGGCCGGGCTGGTCGCTCTCGAAGTCCCAGCGGCGGTAGGGGTAGTAGCCCTTGAAAAAAGGCCAGCCGGCATTGGCCGGCTCGCAGATCGCGTGCCACGTTGCCAGCCCAACTGGACCGATATCTGTGTCCCAGCCCCCGCCGGGGGCATAGTCGCCGACGAAGATCGAAGCGGTGTGCTCGTCGACTGAAATGATAAACGGATTCCGAAAGCCCATCGCGTAGATTTCCGGTCGGAACTCCGCTTCGGTATATGAGTCACCCGTCTCGCTTTCCCAGGCTTCCTTGAGGTTCCCCTCTGGAATTGAGTACCCATCATTTTCGGGAACGATCCGGAGGACTTTCCCACGCAAATCAGCTGTGTTGCCAGACGTACGGCGACCGTCGAAGTTCGGGTGCGCTGTTTCGCTATCATCGAGTGGCCCCCACGTCGATCCAATGGCGTTGGCGTCGTCACCGGTCGTGACATAGAGGTGCCCCTCGGGCCCAAACTGGAGGTTCCCGCCGCGGTGACAGCAGTAGTCGTGTTGCTCGTGAATGCGAAGAAGCTCCACTTCCGAAGTCGGATCGATCCGGTCGTTTAACGTCTCGAATTGTGAGACAACCATGTACCCGAAGTCGACCTCGCCGTCGTACCACTCTGCGTAGGGGCTTTGGACGTCATCGCGCTCGTCGGCCGGCGGCGTGTAGTAGACGTAGACGTAGCCGTTGTCCTCGAAATCGGGATCCAGCGCGATAGCCTGTCCACCGAGTTCCCGCGCCTCAACGTGCTCGTCAGGTTCTTCAAGTGCCCCTACCTGCACATCGAGTTCGATCGCAATCTCGTGGTTGCCGGTATCCGGGTCGATCCAACCAATTTCGGACGTTCCGTGTTCGAGCGTCACGAATGGAGCTCCTCGTGTGATATACCACACTCGTCCATCGGGCGAGATGTCGATCGACATCAGGTTGTCGACCGCCAACAGCTCGGTGATCTCGTAGTTGTCCCAGTCGGTGGCAGCGTCGGGATCCGGCTCACCCCAGGCAGGATCGTGGTCACGGTGCCAGGTTTCCTCAACCCCATTGGTTTTCTCTCCGTTCCCACCGGTTTCCTCGCCGTTTCCGTTCTCGTCTCCGTTTCCACCATCATCTCCAGTATCGCTTGCGGGACCGTCAGTACCGTCGAGACAGCCCGACAACCCGATCGCCCCTAAACCACCAACACGACAGAGCAACCGATTTCGTTTACCGGTTGCTCTGTCGTTTTCGCTACCCTCGTGTTCGGTCATGCCATAATATTACTATAAACTAATAAGTGTGTTACGGCGGATCTCCCATCCAATTATATGATCTTAACTCCTGACTTGGGAACGCCGCCCTAACTCATAGCGCGATCTGTTTCGCTAGTGTCTGTACGCTTGATCTTGTCGCCGTTTCCCCCTTCAGTCTCTACATTGTGTTGGTCTGTCTCAGGACAGTTTCGCAGGGTACGATGATTCGTAGCCATCCCCGACAGATAATCTCTCCAAATAATATGGATGAAAAGAATAATATGATGTCTGTTATATTGTCTCACTGCTATGGGGTCCAAATCAAATACACGGATCGAGCGGTATAGGCGTCGCTTCTTGGAGGGAATGGGAACAGTCGGGATAGCCGGTGTGCTGGCTGGCTGTTTGGGCGACGACGACGCAAACGGCGATGATGCAAACGGTGACGATGCAAACGGCGACGATACAAATGGTTCCGGTGACGAACCGTCGTCTTTCGAAGTGGATGAACTGTTACCCGGTGATGAGACGGTAGAACGCGGAGGGGGTATCGACGTCAGTGCTGAACTTACGAACAGTGGCGATGACGAGGGGACTCAGGAGGTCGAGTTACTCTTTGATGGTGACAGCGAGGCTACTGAGAGCCTGACGCTGACCGGCGGCGAGACCCAGAACGTGTACTTCGCAGAGATTGAGACTACAGCCCTCGACGTCGGCGAGTACGAGTATGAGCTGGTCACCGAGGACGACAGTGTGAGTGCGACCCTCGACGTCGACGGTGTGTTAGATGACGACCCGCTGCTTACGCTTGACGAAGACGAGGTTGGACAGGGCGAACAAACCCTCTCAGGAACGATCAGCAATCCATATCCAGTACCGCTTGAGGACGGCGAAATCGACCTTGGCGTTCCCGATGGATGGGAACTCACTGATCCCGACGGGACTACGTTCGACGAGTTAGCAGCGCTTGGTTCTCAAGACGTCACGTGGACGTTGACTGTCCCTGCCGATGCCGAGGGCGAGCACGAATTGACTGCGTCGGCCAGCTATACGTCCGCCAACGAGTCCGCCGACGGATCGGCGAGCTTCCCGGTTGCGATCGACCTCTGGGATGGGATCGAATTCGTGGAATCGACCCACTTCGAGGACATCTTCGAGGGGCCGGACGATCGCTGCATCGAATGGGACGGAGATAACCCTGCCTGTGGTTGGGGGCCGTACGAAATCGACCTGAGCGATTTCCTCCCCGCCGAGAACGTCCAGTTGCTGTTCGAGGACCCGTACACCGACGACGGCTACGGGGTGTCGCTGTTAGAGATGACCGTCCGAGCCGACGGCGAGGAGATCCACGTCATAGACGGCGATTCGGAGACGGAAGTAGAGGAGTACCTCGTCGAGGAGTCCGGATCTAACACCAACGAGGGGGACACGTCGTCCTGGCGGTTTGCCGATGGCGAGGCCTGGTGGATCTACGAGTTCGACGTCCCCGAGGGAGCCGAGGAACTGACGGTCGAGTTCGAGATGCGAAACGGGTGGCAGATTTCGACTCGAACGATTCCGGCGAGCGACGTCGAGGATCCGGAGACGGATCCGTCGGTGCTCGCCGACTTCGTGGTCACGGACCTCGAACCAGGGGATACCACCGTCGAACACGGGGAGGTGGTTTCCGTCGACGCCACCATCCTCAACAACAGCCAGGCAGAGGGAACCCGGGACGTCGAGTTTACCGTCGGTGGACAGAGCGACGTGGTAGAGCTCAGCCTCGACGGTGACGAAACTGAAGACCTCTCGTTCGAAGTCGACACCGGCGACCTCTTCGGCGACGAGTACGAGTACGAACTCGACACCGGCGATCATACGGCGAGCGCCACACTGACCGTCGAGGGCGACGATCGCGAGTTCGAGGAGGTGTTCCACTTTGAGGATGTCTTCGACGGGCCGGACGACCGCTGTCTGGAGTGGGACGCGGACGATCCAGCCTGCGGCTGGGGTCCGTACGAGGCTGACCTGAGCGAACTCTTGCCCGCCGACCAGATTCAGCTCCGATTCGAAGATTCGTACCCAGACGACGGGTTCGGCGTCGCGCTCAACCAGCTGACGATGCTCGCTGACGGCGAGCTGGCTCACACCTTCGACGTCCCCACCGAGGACGAGGCGTACTTGGTCGAAGACAACTCCAGCGGGGCCGATCCTGAAAGCCACCGATGGGCCGACGGCGAGGACTACTGGACCTACCAGTTTGAGATCCCCGAGGATGCGGACGAACTGACAGTCGAGTTCTGGATGCGCAACGGGTGGCTCATTTCGGGCCGCTAATCCTCTTGAACGACGGCACCTAGTAGTTGATTGGGTGTCTCTCACCCATCGCCTGTTCCACAAAACAGGAGATCCACTGTCGTCTGTCAATTCACCCTCTTACGAGATACTGTGAATGCGGGCCGAGTGCAGGCAGGCTCGACGTGGATGGAAATATAACCAATCTCTCAGATCTATATTTTATTCTCTTAGCAGACATATCTCCCAACATACTCATCCCCGTCGTGCTCAAGAGAGAGGCCGAGATCTGAATCGCTGTGATGTAGCCGTCAGCGGGTGACCGTCATCGACGAGAATCATGGTTTTTTAGGTCACAGATCGTGTGGACTCTCGAGAAATTCCGGCAGTTATCGAAACGCTTTGCCCTCGAGTTTCTCATGACCGTTCCGAAGAAATTGCCACGCCAATGTCCCTACAGGCGCCGAAAGACCGTCTCTGAACAATCGAACGGTGTCTGAATCGACGGCAGCGTACAGCCAGACTGCTGTCCATTGATTCGACCATCGTCTCGTTGAGAGCCACGTGATCTGGACAACATTGCTGGCTGGCTGTAGACTACCCTGTTGTACCCAGTTGTGAACGGCTTTCCGTACTCGGTTGACGTCATATGTCTCTACCTTTCGAATTGTATATGAAAGCGATAACTTGGTGAGATACTTCCGGACACTGAGGTCCACCAGCTGACGCGGTGTCCGCTCTCGCGCCACAGAGTCTCCTTCGATCTAGGTGCGACAATATTTGAGGCAGATGCTTTTCACTCTATTCTTGCTGAAAACCCCTCTGGCGTATCCGTCAGCGTTACCGACACGTGACCGACTCCCGCCAGCAAACAACTAAGTGGGTTCGACAGCCTGGTGAAAGTAATGACCGAGGATCCCGACGGGGGGATGCTCTCGTGGGACGAATCCGTGTTCCGCAACGAACACGTCTTCGAGATCGACTACGTTCCCGAGACGTTCAAACACCGCGAGTCTCAGACCAAGAGCCTGACGTACGCGCTTCGGCCGGCAGTTCGGGGCTCGCGTCCGCTGAACGCGCTCGTTCGCGGCCCGCCAGGGACCGGGAAGACGACGGCCATCCAGAAACTCTTCGACGAGGTCGGCGCCCAGACGCGAGACGTCAGGACGATCCGGGTCAACTGTCAGGTCAACGCGACCCGCTACTCCGTCTTCTCGCGGCTATTCGAGGGAACCTTCGACTACGAGCCGCCCTCGTCGGGAATCTCCTTCAAGAAGCTGTTCGGCCAGATCGCCGAGAAACTCGTCGACGAGGACCGGGTGCTCGTCGTCGCTCTAGACGACGTGAACTATCTCTTCTACGAGAACGAGGCCTCGGACACGCTGTACTCTCTGCTTCGGGCCCACGAGGAGTACCCTGGGGCCAAGATCGGCGTCATCGTCGTCTCCTCTGATCCCTCGCTCGAAGTGATCGACGAACTCGACTCGCGGGTCCAGAGCGTCTTCCGTCCCGAAGAGGTATACTTTCCCGTCTACGACGGCCCGGAGATCGTCGACATCTTAGACGAGCGCGTCCGCCGAGGGTTTCACGACGGCGTCATCGCCCGCGAGACCCTGGAGTACGTCGCCGAGTTGACCGCCGACAGCGGTGACCTTCGGGTCGGAATCGACCTGCTTCGGCGGGCCGGACTCAACGCCGAGATGCGCGCGAGCCGCACCGTCGAGCGCGAGGACGTCGAGTCGGCCTACGAGAAGTCCAAGTACGTCAGCCTCTCGCGGAGCCTCTCGGGGCTCACCGACAACGAGCGCGCCCTGCTTCAGGTGCTCGCCGAGCGCGACGGCGAACAGGCCGGCGAAGTCTACGAGCGCTTCCACGAGGAGACCGATCTGGGCTACACGCGGTACTCCGAGATCGTCAACAAGTTAGACCAGCTCGGCCTAATCGAAGCCGACTACGCCGACATCGAGGGCCGCGGGCGCTCGCGCTCGCTCTCGCTCGCCTACGAGCAGTCGGCCGTGCTCGATCGGCTCGAGTAGCCTCCTGTCTGCAACATCTCGACTGCGCCTATCCCGATCGGTTGGATCGCCTCACTTCAGCCGTTTACCCACTCTCTGGCTTCGGACTCGCTTTCGAACACGTGGGTGTCGAGTTCGTCCAGCGAACTGTCGAATGCCATCCCTTTGACTCGCTGTGTGACTACGATCGCCCACCGATCGATTCCGGATTGTTCGGCCATCGCTGCGCCGCGTTTGACCTCATCGAAGACGCCCGAACTCAGTGGGTTCTCGACATTCAACAACGTCAGTACTGCATCCGTCGACGGCTTCGCGACCGCCTCCGCAAACTCGTCGTTGATTTGCTTTCCGGTTTCCCCGGTCAACTCGAGTCCTTTCGGCAAGTCGACGACAACCATGTTCCCCTCCACTCGTACCTGATATCGATCTCGATTGCGCATCGTTCCTATTTGTGTGGTTTTCAGGGAGGGTAAGGAACGATGTGGCTTACCTGTTAGGTAACAGAATAGTTAGGAAAAACGTATTTCTGCCGGCGACCGGCTATTTTTCGCGTCACTGGCACGTTCTCACCGAGGTAGAAGCGATACACTCTTCTGGCATCCGACAGCACCGCAACGCTCTCTTGATTCCTTTCTCAGGTGCTCTGGATCTGTTCGCGGTAGGATTCGGCGGTTTTCACTGCCTCTTCGAGCGTCGACGCGGCCTCGCCGTCGGCCCGCTCGCGGAGCTGGCGTAGCTCGTTCAACCGCCCATCGAGGACCGCGTGATCCGGCTCCCGATCCTGCTTGACCAGCTCTTCGAACCCTGCGGCACCGTCCCGGATGTCGGCGGCGAGGTCGCCATCAGCGGTCGTTTCGGACGCTTCCACGAGCTTCGCGCGGACGGTCTCGAGTTCGTCTGCCATACTGGCTCCACCACAACCCGACGCAAAGAGCTTGGGTGCACGTCGGTCGTCTGAGATGCCGACGCCCCGCTATCTCGATTCGGGACGTTCGGTATCCGCAGATCCGCGTTTGACAGCCGATTTCGTGCCGCCACCGAAGATACACATATATACTTCTTCGACTCCATCCCTCTCTCATAGTGACAGTTCCGGACCGTTCCGATCTCTCCCGCCGTGAGTACGTCCGCCTCGCCGTCGCAGCCGGCGGTCTCGCTGCTCTCGGTGCCTGTCTTGAGGCGGACGGCGAGGACGACGTGCCGTCCGGAACTGACCCCACCACCCTTCCCGATCGCCAACACGCCTGGAACGAGTATCTCGAAACCGACGACGACGGCAACGTCCGCCCGCCCGAACACCACGTTCTCCTCGCACTCTCGCTGACTCCCGACGTCGAGGCAGATGGGGAACCCGGGCCGGATGAAGACGCGGCTGAGACCGTCGAGGCGGCGCTGCGAACGCTCGAGCGGGCCTACGAGTGGAGCAACGAGGGGCTGCTGTTCACGCTTGGGTACACGCCCACCTACTTCGAGCGCTTCGACGGCTCGCTTCCCGACGCGGTCGACCTGCCGGCGCCCGAGCCATTGACCGACCGCGAGAGCCCCGACACCCTCGAGTTCGACGAGTTCGACGCCGTGCTCCACCTCGCCAGCGATCGCGCTGCGGTCGTGCTCGCCGCCGAGGAGGCGCTGTTCGGCGAACTCGACGACGTCAACGGGGAGCCCGTCGAAACCGATCTCTCCGGCGTCTTTGCTCGCCACGACGACCGCCGACGGACCGGATTCGTCGGTCCGGGGCTGCCCGCCGAGAAGATCGACGTCAGCGGCGTCCCCGAGTCGGTTCCCGAGGACGCCCCCTTCTTCATGGGCTTTCGGTCCGGCTTTCGGGAGAGCCAGGCCACGGAAGGCCGTGTAACGATCGAGTCCGGTCCGTTTGCCGGCGGTACGACCCAGCACGTCTCCTCCATGGCGATCCAGCTCGACCAGTGGTTCGACCAGGAGAGCCACGCCCAGCGCGTCATGAAGACGTTTAGCCCACACCACAACGATGCGGACCTGATTTCGGGAGTCGGGGACTCCCTTGGCTCCTCGAGCGCGCTGACAGACGACTGGATCGACGCCACAGACGAGGATGCCCGGAACCGCGGGGTCGTCGGCCACGCCCAGAAGGCTGCCCGAGCCCGAGAGGACGGCGACCCGCTCCTCCTGCGACGGGATTTCAACACCGTCGACGGTGATCGCCCAGGCTTGCACTTTCTCTCGCTGCAACGCGAGATTGCGGACTTCGTCCGCGTTCGCGAGGCGATGACCGGCGCGGACCTGCCGATCGGACAGCCACAGAATCACGGTATTCTTGGCTACATCTTCGTCGACCGACGCGGCAACTACCTCGTTCCACCGCGCTCCCGACGTGCGCTTCCACACCCCGACCCTGAATGATGTCGACTTCACTTCCACCGATCACACCATGACCGACCACACGACGCGACGAACGTACCTCAAGACGGCCGCTGCGACCGGCGTCTCCGCCTCCCTCGCGGCGATCGCCGGCTGTCTCGACGGCGCATCGGACGACGAGAACGGCGACGACAGTGACGATCCGGACGAGCCACCGCTCCCGGAGTTTCCGATGGTCGAGGACCCCCCGGACGCGGTCTACCTCCCGACGCACCGCGAATCAATGCGGATGCTCGACCCCATCGAGGCCGGCGACTACACCCTCGCGCCGATGCTCTCCTATCCACACCCCTTCTGGGTCGTCGCCGACGAGGAACTCTCAGAAGAGCAGCCCGAGGACGGAACCGGTGTTCACCTGATGTTCACCGTCTGGGACGCCGAAACGGGCGTCGTGCTTCCGGTCGCCGAGGGATCTGAACTCCGCGTCATGCAGGACGGTGAGGAGGTCGGCTCGCCCCGGATTCCGTGGTCGATGCTCTCCCAGGAGATGGGCTTTCACTTCGGCGACAACGTCTCGCTTCCCGGTGATGGTACCTACACCGTGGAGGTCACGCTTCCTGCACTCGACGTGCAGCTGACGGGCGACCTCGAGGGCACGTTTCAGGAGTCCGAGACGGCGAGCTTCGAGTTCGAGTACGACGACGAGTTCCGCCAGGACGTCGTCGGTGGCGTCGAGTACCTAGACGAAGACGAGTGGGGTGAACCCGGCGCACTCGAACCGATGGACCACGGCGGCCACGATCACGGAGATCACGAGGGCCACGACGATGATGGTGGCCACAGTGGCGACGATAGCCACGGCGATCATGACGGAGACGGTCACAGTGACGATGGCCACGGTGATCATGACGGAGACGGTCACAGTGACGATAGCCACGGCGATCATGGTGACCATGACGGAGCCGATGACCACGGTGAGCATAACGGGGACGACCACCACGGCGACCACGACCACCACGTCCCTTACTCCGAACTGCCGCCCGCCGACCACTATCCGGGAACGCACCTCGAGCCCGACGCGGAGTCGGTCTCCGAGGACGACGAGCTTGCCGAGAGCGGCGACGCCCGGTTCGTGGTCACGCTGTTCGAGTCCGGATCGCGGTTCGTCGACGACGATGAGCGCTACCTCCTCGTCTCGCCGCGAACACCGTACAACCGCGTTCCGCTGCCGGACATGTCTCTGACCGGGGTCGTCGAACGCGACGGCGAGGCGGTCTCCGAGGTCGATCTCGTCCAGACGATCGACGGCGAGTACGATCTCCACTACGGGACCGCCCTCGAGGACGTCGAGGCGGGCGATACGGTCCGGATCGAGATCGACTCGTTCCCGCAGGTGGCTCGCCACCAGGGCTACGAGACTGCGTTCCTCGAAATGCCCGCCGTCGAACTGACCGTTCCTGGAGGTGAGTAATGCCGGGGAGTCGACGCCAGCCGCTTGCACTCCTTGCCGTCGCTCTCTTGGCACTCGCGATCGCGCTCACCGCCATCACTGCACCCGTCGCAGCGGGTGATAATGCTGCCGTGTACACGTTTGATCCGGATGACGTCGAGGCCGAACCTGGCGAGCAGTTCGACGTCGATATCATCTTCTCGAGCCACGGTGACTACGGCGGAGAGGGTGTCGTCGATCTCGCTACGACGGTCGAGTACGACGATGAGGTACTCTCGGTCGTTGGCGTCGAACAGGGTGCATGGCTCGCCGGCGAGGACGCGTCGTCGTCCGGCGCTGAGGGCGATGTCGAGACGACCGTCGAGACCGACTCGGGCACGGTGTCGATCGAGCAGGAGCGTCTCGACGCCCAAGCAGGTGTGACTGGGACTGCGCCGGTCGCGACCCTCACGGTCCAGATCGAGGAGAGTGCTGAGGAGGGCGAGACGACTCTCGAGTTTACCGATAGCGAGGCACACACGACGGCGGGTCAGCAGTTTATCTTTCCCCGGTCGGGGACCGTCGAAATAACTGACGAGTCTGACAGTCTGACCGATTCGGTCCCTGCACTCGGCGCCGCAGCCGCGATCGCCGCGCTTCTTCTCCTCGCGGTGGCGGCCCGGACTACCTCGGCGAAGCGCTAACGAGAGCGTCCTATCCGCGGCTGCTCGACCGCTCTGCACCCGACTGTTGGGCGCGTTCACCCGTCAAGCGCACCGGTCAAGTGCCTCCAGTTCCTATCCGGGATACCGTGAGCGACACTCGAGGCCCTCTCCAGCCGGACCGTCCAGATGTCGACCACCCCTTCGAGGTCGACGCTCCATTCGAGCCCGCCGGCGACCAGCCCGAGGCGATCGAGCAGCTGGCCGACGGCTTCGCCTCGGAGGCTGACAAACAGACTCTGCTCGGCGTGACCGGGTCGGGCAAGACCAACACCGTCTCTTGGGTGCTCGAGGAGGTCCAGAAGCCGACGCTGGTCATCGCCCACAACAAGACGCTGGCGGCCCAGCTCTACGAGGAGTTCCGGAATCTCTTTCCAGACAACGCCGTCGAATACTTCGTCTCCTACTACGACTACTACCAGCCAGAGGCCTACGTCGAGCAGTCGGACACCTACATCGACAAGGACGCCTCGATCAACGACGAGATCGATCGTCTCCGACACTCGGCGACGCGCTCGCTGCTGACCCGCGAGGACGTGATCGTCGTCGCTTCCGTGTCGGCAATCTACGGGCTGGGTGACCCGCGTAACTACGTCGAGATGGCGCTCCGTCTCGAGGTCGGCGAGGATATTGGCCGCGACGAGCTGTTGGCCCAGCTCGTCGACCTGAACTACGAACGCAACGACGTCGACTTCACGCAGGGCACCTTCCGCGTCCGTGGTGACACGATCGAGATATACCCGATGTACGGCCGCTACGCCGTCCGGGTCGAACTCTGGGGTGACGAGATCGATCGTATGGTCAAAGTCGATCCGCTCGAGGGCGAAGCCAAAGGCGAGCAGCAGGCAGTCCTGGTCCACCCAGCAGAGCACTACTCGATCCCCGAGCAAACGCTCGAGGACGCGATGGCCGAGATCCGCTCCGATCTCGACTCCAGGATCTCGTATTTCGAGCGAACGGGCGACCTGCTCGCCGCCCAGCGCATCGAGGAGCGCACCACGTTCGACCTGGAGATGATGGCCGAGACGGGCTACTGTTCGGGCATCGAGAACTACTCCGTCTACCTCTCGGATCGCGAGTCCGGCGAGGCCCCCTACACCCTGCTCGATTACTTCCCCGACGACTTCCTGACCGTCGTCGACGAATCCCACGTCACCTTACCCCAGATCCGGGGGCAGTTCGCCGGCGACAAGTCCCGAAAAGATTCGCTCGTCGAGAACGGCTTTCGCCTCCCGACGGCCTACGACAACCGACCGCTTACGTTCGAGGAGTTCGAGGAGAAGACCGACCAGACGCTGTACGTGTCGGCCACGCCGGGTGACTACGAGCGCGAGGAGTCAGACCGGATCGTCGAGCAGATCGTCCGCCCCACTCACCTCGTCGATCCCGAAATTTCGGTCTCGCCGGCCACCGGGCAGGTCGACGACCTCATGGACCGCATCGACAACCGGATCGAGCGCGACGAGCGCACGCTCGTCACAACGCTCACCAAGCGGATGGCCGAAGACCTCACCGAGTTCCTGGAGGAAGCCGGCGTCGACGTCGCCTACATGCACGACGAGACCGATACTCTGGAGCGCCACGAGATCATCCGGTCGCTCCGACTCGGAGAAATCGACGTCCTCGTCGGCATCAATCTCCTGCGCGAAGGACTCGACATCCCCGAGGTGAGTCTGGTGGCGATTCTAGACGCCGATCAGGAGGGATTCCTCCGGAGCGAGACGACACTCGTCCAGACGATGGGGCGCGCAGCCAGAAACGTCAACGGCGAGGTAATCCTCTACGCCGACGAGCCGTCGTCGGCGATGGAGTCCGCTATTGACGAAACCCGTCGACGCCGGGAGATTCAGCAGGCGTACAACGACGAGCACGGTCTGGAGCCGACGACGATCGAGAAGGAAGTCGGCGAGACGAACCTTCCTGGATCGAAGACCGACACCAGCGAGGTCTCCGGGCACTCGCTCGAAGACGAAGACGAGGCCGCCAGGTACGTCGACGAGCTCGAAACGCGTATGGAGGAGGCCGCGAGCAACCTCGAGTTCGAACTCGCCGCCGACATCCGCGACCGTATCCGCGAAGTCCGAGAGGAGTTCGAGCTGGCTGGCGGTGACGAGGAGGGAGTCGCGCCGCCGACCGAGGAGTTCTGATACCGGATCGACGATCGGCAGGGGCCGACGATCAACAGCGACTCGTTTCTAGCGAGACTCTCTGCCCTACCAGTCGAGACTGCCGCCGCTCTGGTACTCCGTCACCTGCGTCTCGAAGAAGTTCTTCTCCTTGTTTAGGTCGACCTGCTCGGACATCCACGGGAACGGGTTTTCCGTCCCGTACTGGTCCGGGAGGTCGAGTTGTCCGAGTCGCCGGTCTGCGATGTGTTCGACGTATTCGGCGAACTGCCCGGCGCTCATTCCGAGGATATCGTCGGGACACGCCTCGTAGGCGTAGATCTTCTCTAACTCGACGGCCTCGGTGATCAGATCGACCACTTCGTCACCGAACTCGTCGGTCCACACGCCGGGATTCTCCGTCCGAATCTGGTTGATCAGATCGACACCAAAGCCGAGGTGGAGCGACTCGTCGCGCATGATGTACTCGAACTGTTGGCCGACGCCGACCATCTTGTTCTGGCGTTTCAGCCCGAGCATCATGGCGAACCCGGCGTAGAAGAAAATCCCCTCCATGATGACGTAGAAGCCGACGAGGTCGCGGAGGAAGTTCCGCAGGTCCTCGTCGGTCTCGATGCTGAACTCGTCTTTGTCGATTACCCGCGTCAGGTCGACTACGAACTCGTCTTTCTCCTTAATGGAGGGGACGCGGTCGTACATCCCGTAGAGATACTCCGGCTCGAATCCAAGCGAGTCACAGCAGTAAATGAACGTGTCCGTGTGAATCGCCTCCTCGTAGGCCTGTCTGAGGAGGTACTGGCGACACTCGGGCGCCGTGACGTGGTCGTACACCGCCAGAACGATGTTGTTCGCTGTCAGGGACTCGGCCGTCGAGAAGAACCCGAGATTCCACTCGACCAGCTGGCGCTCGGCCTTGGAGAGGGCGTCACCGTTCCACTGGGTGACGTCGTCTTGCATCGCGATCTCCTCGGGAACCCAGTTGTTGTTGACACCGGCTTCGTAGTACTCTCGAGCCCAGTCGTAGTCGATCGGCAGGATCTTGTTCGGATCGTGTTCGGCGTCGGTGTTGATGATCGGCATCGTTGGTATGAGTGAGTGAGCGTTGTTTTGCGCGTTATTGACAGGCGTCGCACGTCGGATCCTCGACTTTGCAGAGATCGCCCTCGTCGGCGGGACGACCGCCATCGGATTTGATCGTCTCCGACGCCGACCCGTCTCGATGCTGTGTCTTGCCGTACTCGGACATGTCCAGCGTTGACTTCTCGATCTGGGACGCGCCGAGGGTCCGGAGGTAGTACGTCGTCTTCAGCCCCAGCTCCCAGGCGGTCTCGTAGACGTCCGTCAGGAGCGAGCCGTCGGTCGACGGGAAGAAGACGTTGTGCGAGACGGACTGGTCGATCCACGTCTGTCGGTGTGCGGTCAGTCGAATCTGGTGGCGCGGATCGATCTCGAACGCCCCGCGGTAGCGGCGTTTTAGCTCGTCCGGAACGATGCCGATCTCCTGAATCGACCCGTCGTGGTACTTGATGCGGTCGATCATCTCGTCATCCCAGAGATCCCGTTTCCGCAGATCCTCGACGAGCTGGTCGTTGATAATCGTGAAATCTCCCGACATGTTCGACTTCACGTAGAGGTTCGAGTACAGGGGCTCGATCGACGGCGTCGTCCCGTTGATCGTCGAGACGGTCGCCGTCGGGGCGATCGCCATCGTGTTCGAGTTCCGCATGCCGTGTTCCGCGACGTATTCGCGGACGACGTACCAGTCGAGCGTCTCCTCGCGTTCGGTCGGAATCTCACGGCCGCGCTCGTCTTCGAGGAGGTCGACGGTATCCTGCGGGAGGAGCCCGCGGTCCCACTTCGACCCCTCGTAGGAGGGGTACGGCTCTCGCTCGGCCGCGAGTTTCGAGGAGTTGAGAATCGCGTGATAGGAGACGAACTCCTGCCAGCGATTGGCTTTCTCGACCGCTTCGTCGGAGTCCATCGGGACCTCCAGTTGCATCAGGGCGTCGTGAAACCCCATCACACCGAGTCCGACGGGTCGGTGTTGCATGTTCGAGTGTTCGGCCTCGTCGGTCGGGTAGAAACAGAGATCGACGACGTTGTCGAGCATCCGCATCGCCGTCTCGATGGTCTCCGCGAGGTGCTCGCGATCGAGCCTCGCGGACGAGTCCGCTCGCTCGGTCTCCGCGGAACTGCGTTCCGCGCTCTCCCCATCCGAAACGTGGGTCGCGAAATTGACGCTCCCCAGGTTACAGACGGCGTGTTCGTCCGCGCTGGTATTGAGGGTAATCTCCGTACAGAGGTTCGAGGAGTGGACCGTCCCGACGTGATCCTGCGGAGAGCGAACGTTGCAGGGATCTTTGAACGTCAGCCACGGGTGGCCCGTCTCGAACAGTCGCGTGAGCATCTTCCGCCAGAGGTCCTCGGCGTCGACGCGCTCGTACTGTCTAAGGTCGCCGTCGTCGGCCTCTTGCTCGTACTCCCGGTAGCGCTCTTCGAACGCCGCTCCGGAGAGGTCGTGGAGATCGGGCACCTCGTCGGGACTGAACAGCGTCCACTGCTCGCCGGCTTCGACGCGCTTCATGAAGAGATCCGGGATCCACGCGGCCGTGTTCATATCCGGCGTGCGGCGACGCTCGTCGCCGGTGTTGCGTTTGAGGTCGGTAAAGGCCGGGAAGTCGAGGTGCCAGCAGGCCAGGTACGCACACGCGGCTCCGCGACGTTTTCCGGAGCGGTTGATCGCCGCCGTGACGTCGTTGCTGATTCGGAGGAACGGAACGATTCCGGTCGACTCCACGCCCGTGCTCTCGATGAGCGCGCCCGCCGATCGGAGGTTCGTCCAGTCGTTGCCGAGCCCGCCGCTCCACTTCGAGAGCTGTGCGTGGTGTTTGTACGCGTCGAAGATGTCCTCGAGGTCGTCCTGTACCGTCGTCAGGTAACACGACGAGAGCTGGGGGTGAGTCGATCCGCTGTGGAATAGCGTCGGCGTCGAGGGCGTAAACTCCAGTTTCGAGAGCACGTCGTAGAACTCCGTCGCCCGCGTCTGCGGATCGTCCTCCTCGACGGCGAGCCCCATCGCGACTCGCATCCAGAACGCCTGCGGGAGTTCGAGATGCTCTCCGTTCTGCTCGGTCTTGAGAAAGTACCGCTGATACAGCGTCTCGATCGCCATATACTCGAACTTTCGGTCGCGGTCGAGGTCGAGGTAGTCGGCGAGATCGGCGAGGTCGAATCGCTCGGTGAGGCGCTCGTCTATGAGGTCGAGATCGACGGCTCGTTCGAGGTTCGTGACGAACGTCTCGCGATACGCGCGATCGAGGTCGAACCCGGTCAGGTCCTCCCCGAGTATCTCGCGGTAGTATCGCTGCCGGAAGACCCCGGCGGCGACGCGTTTGAGCGCCGGCTCGGTCTCGACGCGCGCAGTCAGTGCCTGAATAACAGCCTGGTAGATCTCGTCGGTGGAGGCTCCGTCGTAGCAGTTGCGCTCGATTTCGGTGACCAGCTCGTCCCAGTCTGCTGTGGTGAGGCTCGTCTCGATGTCTGTACGTGCTCGGTCGATGATCGACCGGATATCCGGCGTCGTCGTCATGGATTGGTGGCTCATGTGTGGGTATCTGTTGGCTACTGTTGCTGGTCGAACTCGTCGACCTCGGCATCGAGGACTGCATCAAGTTCGCGACGGAACGCTTCGGGTTCGGAGAAGGCTCTGTAGACCGAGACGAAGCGGATGTATGCGACTTTGTCGACGTCGCGCAACCGCTCGGAGACGAGTTCGCCGACGAGACTCGACGAAACGATTCGCGTCTCTCGGTTCTGAAGTGCGCGCTCGATGTCGTCGACGAGGCTCGTCACCGTTTCCTCGGACACGTTACGCTTCTCTACGGCCCGCTCGATCCCCGCACGAAGTTTCGTACAGGTGAACGGTTCGATGGTTCCGTCGCGTTTTTTCACCTGAAGGGAGTCCCACTCCGGACGTTCGTAGGTCGTAACGCGAAACGAACATCGGTGACACTCCCGGCGCCGTCGGACGGAGGTTCCGTCGGCGCTTGGCTCGGTATCGATGACGCGCGTTCGCTTGTCCCCGCAGTCCGGGCAGTCCATAGTTGTCACTCGGTGACCCTCCAGCGTTGGAACCCCATATCTGGGGTCTCTCGGTTTCAGCTGCAATATCTGGTGCCAGCGGTACCCACATAAAACCTTCCCAACTAGATTGATGTAGAACAAGCACACTTGTTTTAGTCGGGACGAAGTCCGTACACGGCCCGCCTTGCAGGGCCATTCGGTGTCTCTCACTGTTCGGACCCGTGCGCTATTTTGCGCCAGCTACGCGGTCGGCAACGAACTCCGGCGGCGACAAGACTATGTGTGGGTGTACCATGGTCAGAACTGCATCGCCATGAAACCGTGTCAAAACTGTCAGGCGGTCATCGACGAGTACACCCTGGACAAACAACTCGAACCCCTGCGCGAACTCACGGTCGACGACTTCAACGTCTGTGCGGACTGTGCCACCGTCGTCTCCGGCGCCTGCGTGGAGTGTGACGGGGCGGTCTACGTTCCCCGGGGCCGTACCGAGACGCCGGACTACTGCCCGGCCTGTCGCTCCGGCCACATCGAACAGACCGGCCAGGATCCCGGCTGGAACGGCGAACTGACCTCCGTTTGAGGCGCTGTCCGGCGGCGCCCGCCCGGTGTCGTTTCTGTCGCTCCTTCGAACCTGCAGCTCACTCCTCGTCCGAGAGCGCCCGCTCGCGGAGGCGCTCGCCCTCCTCGCTCTCGACGGTAAGTTCGGGAACCTCGACCGGTGTCCCCTCCTCGTCGATGGCGACGAACGTAAACGTCGACTCCGTCGTCTTCTCCGTCTCGCCAGTGCGTGGATCCTCTCGCCAGGCACGCAGCGCGACCTTGACGCTGGTCCGGCCCGCCTCGTAGACGTACGACTCGACTAACGCGATCTCGCCGATCGGGACCGGCCGGACGAACGCGAGATCGGTTACCTGCGCGGTGACGCAGGTCTGGCCCGTAAATCGCACCGCCGACATCGCGCCGATCTCGTCTAGCCACTTCATTAGGTTCCCACCGTGGAGCGTCCCGTGGTTGTTGGCGTGGTGAGGTTGGATCGAGAAGCGGTTCTGGATGTGCGTGTCGAGTAGCGTCGGCATACGCCGTGATTCGTGCCAGGGATGAAGAATCCTCGGTGATTCGGGCTGGCTGCCACTCGCTCAGATCGTTGTGCCCTCGGCACCGGTCACGACGACACCGCGTTCACTCTCGATCGTTGCGCTGGCGTTAAGCGCGATGAGGCCGAAGCCGACTTTCGTCACCAGATCGAGGTACATGACCAGCATCACGTCGACGCTCGGGGTTAATACCGCGACGCCAGACGGGCCGAGCAACCAGATAATCGGGTAGATCGACCACAGAACGACGGTCAGGTTTCGCAGGCTCGTAAAGACGGACGTGATCGCGTCGGCTTGCTCGTTGGCACGCTCGGTCACTGGGCCGAGCAGGAGGTACAGTAAGCCGACGTACGCGATCGATGCCAGCCCAAACAGGCCGAACCGCTCAACCCCCGTGAGCAACGACCCTCCAAAGCCAAGGACCATCACAACTGTGTTCAGCCCGATAACGAGCGCATACTCCTGGCGCTCAAGGCCGACGAGCATCCCTAGAAAGATCAGCAACAGCGGCGTCGTCAGGATCCAGTCGATATATCGCGGTGTGAAGATCGTTCGTCCGTCGACTGTCACCCAACCGATCTCCATCGCCATCGTCGCGTACGCCACTGCCGCGATACCGCTGATCCCGACCAGAACGACGTAGTACTGTCGGTACTCCTCGTCGGCTGCCAGCCCAGTCCAGGCGAACGCTGCGGTCCCCGCTGTCATCCCCAGCATCCCGATCCAGAACCAGTTCGTCAGTTCGATCACGCGTGTCCACCTCCGGCTGCCGGCGTCGCTTGTCCGTTGACGTCAACCGCCACCTCAATCTCTTCGAGCGCCTCGAGCAGCGTTTCGGCGTCTGCAGCCAGCTCGTCGACGCGTCCGAAGACGTTACGCACCGACGCTGTCTGCCCTTCGGCTGCCGTGACGACTCCTGTCGCCTCGGTTGCGGTCCGGTCGGAGATGTCGGCGACGTCTTCGACCATCGTGAACACGTCCTGTACCGACTCAGCCTGCTCGTTCGTCGAGGTGTTGATCGCCTGGATCCCATCGTTTACGTCCTCGACAATGTCGACCATCTGGTCGAACGCGGTGACGGTCTCCTCGACTGTGTCGACGCCGTGGGAGATCTGTGTACTCGTCTCCCGAATATCCGTCGCCGTGGTCTCACTTTTGTCTTCGATGCCCGCCAGTATCTCCTCGATCTCGGTGGTCGCCTCCTTGGTCTCCTCAGCCAGCGACTTGACCTCGTTTGCGACGACGGCGAACCCCTCGCCGCCGTCTCGCGACCGTGACGCTTCGATCGAGGCGTTGACCGCGAGGATGTTCGTCTGCTCTGCGATGTCGGCGATCATCTCCGTCGCCGATTCGATCTCTTCGATCTCTGCAGAGAGCTGCTCGACCGCCTCGACGGCTGCTTCGGTCTGAGCTTCGATAGCCTTCATCTCCTCGATCGCCTCCTGTGCCGTCTCGAGTCCGGCCTCCGAGGTCCGTTCGGCTTCGGTCGAGCGCTCGGCGAGGGCGTCGGCGCTATCTGCTACTTCCTGCGTTCGCGCTGAAATATCATTCATCTCTCTGGCGATCGAACTAATTCTCTCAGTCTGCTTATCCGCGCCGTCGGAAATCTCCCGTATTGTGTCGCTGACGTCTGTGCTCGCGTCGAGAACGTCTTCGCCGTTTTCCCGAACCTGTTTGCTCGTCATCGTGACGTCCTCGGCGAACCACTCGATTCTCGCGACCAGCGCCTCGATATCTTCGATCATCTCGTTGAACGAGGTAGCGATCGACACCATCGCGCTGGTCTCGCTTTGCGGTTCGAGCCGGCGGGTGAAATCGCCTGCTGCACAGTCTGCCATCACAGCTTCGAACCGCTTTGCGTCGGCCTCGAGATCGCTGTTGACCGCTTCGAGCCGGTTTCGTTCCGCTTCTGCCTCTTCACGGGCTGACTCAGCACGCGTCGCCTCTGCTTCGGCTTTCTCGCGGGCCGCTTCGACCTCTTCGATCGACTCCTGAAGCGACTGGCGCATCTCGTCGAACGCCTCGTAGAGGCGACCGATCTCGTCGTCTCGTCGCGTCTCGAGTTCGACATCGAGATCGCCCTCTGCCATGGTGCTTGTTGCCCGGACGAGCGAGGACAGTGATGCCGCGGTGTTACCACCGATCGTCGCGGCGACCAGCCCCAGGTTGATCATCGTCAGAACGATCAGTCCCAGGACTGCCGAGGTTGCCACCTCACCGACTGCCTCTGAGTCACCCGATTCGAGCGCCGACTGCAACTCGAGATACACGCCGCCGCCGAACAATAGTGTGATCCCAACGACTAGACCGAAAACTGCCCCTAATCTTGCCGTGTAGCTCCGCCGTACGTACGACGGAAGGAGCGTCTGTGCGATATTCACACCTCTATATCAAATAGTTTCATGTAAAGTATGACGCCTTCCCTGTTAGGATATTTGTTACGTCTAACTGAACCACTCTGTCCCTCGACCGAATGCGTTGTGCCTTACTGGGACGTTCGTCCAACTTCCGCGAGGAGACGAGCGAGATGGATACGGTCGCTGGTCCCAGCTTGCATCTCGAACTCGATGTTAGCCGCGAGTCGGTGAAGTCGGGCGAGTTCGTCTCCGTGGTAGCGTTTTCTCGCCACGTCGAGCAGCGCGTCGAGGATCTCCTGTCCGTCTAATCCGTCGTCGACGAGCAGGTCGTCGAGCGTCTTTCGTGCGTCGGTAAACGAGCCCTTCTCGGCGTCGTCGACCATTTCCTCGACGATTTCGTCTCGCCCAACCGATCCGATGGTCTCGTAGGCGGCACCCATCGTGATCTCACCTTCGCCCTCGGCGGTAGTCTGGGCCGCCAGAATCGCCGTCCGAAGGTTTCCGTCGGCATAGCCCGCGACGAACTCGAGTCCCTCTTGCTCGTAGTCGACGCCCTCCGCCTCGACGATCCGCGAGAGCACCGCGACGGTCTCGTCACTTGTCGGGGCACGCATCGAGACGGGGAAACACCGCGACCGGATCGGCGGGATCAGCTTCGTCGGCTGCCGGGTCGCGATCACGAACTGCGTCGTCCGGTGGTGTTGTTCCATGATCCGACGCAGCGCCTGCTGGAAGTCCTCCCGGATATCCTCGGCGTTGTCCAGCAGGATCGTTTTGTACGACCCCGACACCGGCGCATAGCTGGCCGACTCCTTCAGTACCCGATTGATCATATCCCGTTTCGAGAGCGACGACCGACCGACCAGAAAGCCCTCGAACCGTGGGTCGTTCTTGATCTCGGTTTTCGTCCGGCCGAAGAAGTCGGCGACGTTGATCTCGATCAGGTCGTTCTCCGGGTCGGCGTGGGCCTCGCGAGCCAGCGCACGCGCCGCGGCCGTCTTGCCGCTTCCCGGTGGCCCCTGCAACAACAGGTTGATCGGCTCCTCGCTCGCGCGTTCTAGGTACCGCCGGGCGTCGTCCTGTGGCAACTCCTCGATCACGGGTGCGTAGGTCTCGGTCCACAGCGGCGCGTCCATCGCCGACGCGTAGGTGCGGATCGCGTAAGAATCGGTCGGTTCAGACGGCGTCTGGTCGTCCCATTACTCCGCCTAGTTGTCTGCCTCTGTAGCCTCCTCGCCGTCGGCCTCACCGTCGTCGGTTTCCGCTTCGTCCTCGTCACCGTCACCTTCGTCTTCCTCACCGCCGTCGTCGTCCTCCTCGATCTCCGGCTCGTCACCGACCGGCCCCTCCGCCACCTCGGCGAGCGTGAACGGGACCTTGAGGAGGCCGCCGTCGTCGGCCTCGACCACGGTCGCGTTCTCCGGCTCGTGGACGTCACCTCCGTAGAGTACCGCAACCAGCTCTTCGTCGGCATCGACGGGTTCCTCGAACTCGATCGGGATCGACTCGTTGTCACCAGCCTCGAGTTGCTCGCTTACCCCCAGCGGATCGACAGCCGCTGTCTCGTTCTCTGCGTTGCCGTCATCCGCCCGCTCTACCGCGACGAACCCATCTCCCGGAAGGGACGCACTCGCTGTCACGCCGCTCTCGTTGCCGTCGACCACCGCGAGCGCGGGCGTGCCGGCGAATTCGACGTCGACCGTGGTCAGTGCCCCGTCGCTGACCGTGAAGACGCCGACCGTCTGCGATCCGGGCGCGAGGGTTCCCGGCTCAACCTCGAATGTTACCTCCTGTGAGGAGCCGGTCTCGAGATCGACGAGCTGGCGCTCGACGACTGTTCCGTCGACGCGGAGATCAACGTGTTGCTGGTCGGTCCGGTCAGTCGGATTCGACACGTCAGCGGTGACGGTGACCGACTCGTTAGTCGTCGCGCTCGCCGGCACTGACAACGCCTCGACGTCGAAGGAGTCGACCACCGCTCCTTCTTCACTCGTCACGGTGGCGGTGTCGCTGACCGGGTGGCCGTCCGCGAGGTACGGACGGTCCGACTCGTCCTCTTGCTCGTCGCCGACGTACGTTTCGTCCTCGGTCGTATCCTGGTACACCGTCGCCGTGAGCTGCCCGTACAGTTCGCCCTCGTACTCTTCGTCGGCCTCGATGGTGACGTTTTCGTGACTCCCCTCTCCCATGTACTCAGAGGTAGCGATTGTCGACCCTGATCCGTCCTCGATGACGACGAATCCTCCGTCGGAGAGCGAGACCGCGTCGACGGTGACGGCGCTGCCGTTTCCGTGCTGGTCTTCGAACTCGATCGATGCCGTCGGCTCTTCGTCGACGCCGAACAGCGACGGCGACTGTCCGACGACCACACCGGCCGCGAGGACGATCGCGACGGCGATCAGTACCGCCACGATCCGTTTTCCGGTCCGTAGTCGCGAGCTCATTTGTCTATCTGGAAGCTGTACTCGGATCGGTCCGTGGCGATGTAAAACGCACACTCCGTTCTCGGCGGCGGGGAATCGGTAGGAAGCCCGGTGGTAGTGGTAGTCTCTGCTTACCGTCTCGTCGGCCCCGCCAGCGCGCGCGTCTGGTCGCCGTGACCGCCTTTCGAAGCCGGTTTACCCGCGGCCCGCCCACGTTCGGCTGATGACCCTCCGCGTGACGTTTCTCGGCACAGCCGGGGCGGTCCCCACGCCAGCGCGCAATCCGAGCAGTCTCTTCGTCGCTCGCGAGGGCGACCAGTTGCTGTTCGACGCCGGCGAAGGGACCCAGCGCCAGCTGATGCGCTTTCGGACCGGCTTTGCGATCTCGCAGCTGTTCGTCACGCACTGCCACGGCGACCACGTTCTTGGCATTCCCGGTTTGCTCCAGACGATGGACTTCAACGACCGCGAGCAACCCCTCTCGATCCACTGTCCAACGGGAACTCGCCGGCAGATTCGCTCGCTCGTCACGCTCCTCGGGAACCGACCTTCGTTTCCCGTCCACGTCAACGAAGTCGGCGACGGCGACGTCGCCTACCGCGCCGACGAGTACGAGGTTCGGGCGTTTGCGACCGACCACGACACCCGATCCGTCGGCTACGCGTTGGTTGAGGACGACCGGAAGGGCCGCTTCGACCGCGAGCACGCCGAGGAACTCGGCGTCCCGGTCGGCCCGAAGTTCTCAAAACTGCACGAGGGCGAGCCCGTCGAACTCGAGGACGGTACCGTCGTCCGCCCCGAGCAGGTCGTCGGCGAGCCCCGACCCGGCCGCTCGCTGGTCTACACCGGCGACACCCGCCCGACGGCTGCGGCGGTCGAGGTCGCGGAATCGCCCGATCTGCTGATTCACGACGCCACCTTCGCCGAGGACCGCGCGGATCGGGCCACCGAGACGGCCCACTCGACGGCCCGACAGGCCGCCGAGATCGCCCGCCGGGCAGGCGCCGACCGGCTCGCACTGATGCACGTCTCCTCCCGATACGCGGGCGACGTCTCCGCCCATTTGGCGGAGGCCCGTGAGGTGTTCGGCGCGGAGGGAGAAGATGGTAGCGGGGAGGCGGTGTTCGTCCCCGAGGACGGCCAGCGCGTCGAACTGGCGTATCCCGACGGCTGAGGTGTGGGCACCGCGAGCGGAGCGTCCGCATTCTCTAGAGGTGCGGCCGCGTCGCATTTATTGTCGTCTCGTCCCTACACCCCTCCGTGCACACGCGAACGAGCGCGTTGGACGCGGTCGTCTTCGGCGTCGACGTCCAGAGCGGCGACGTCCGCGGGGACACGCCTTCCTACGCCCTGGTGCGTTACGACGGTGAGGTCGTCGATCGGGACGTCGTCTCGGGGCGCAAGCTCCGGCGGCTGATCGAAGACGAGACGCCCGCCATCGTCGCGACGGACAACATGTACGAGCTGGCGGCGGACAAGGACGCTCTCGTCCGGTTTCTGGGCTCGCTGCCCGACGAGACGATGCTCGTCCAGGTCACCGGCGACGAGCAGCCAGAACCCCTCTCCCGGGTCGCAAAGCGCCACGGCATCCCCTACGGCAAGGAACCGATGCAGGAAGCCGAGGCCGCCGCCCGCCTCGCAGCTCACAACGTCGGCTACGAGGTCTCGGCATTTACCGATACGACCACGGTCAAAGTCTCGCGGGGACGCTCGACCGGGGGCGGCGGCTGGAGCGAGGACCGCTACACCCGCCGTATTCACGGCTCCGTGAAGAAGCGCGCTCGCGAGGTCGAGTCCGAACTCGGCGCCGCGAATCTTGACTACGAGCGGGAGGTCCGGGAGGCCTACGGCGGCTTCGCGAACGCCGTCTTCACCGTCGAGAGCCGGCCACAGGATATCCCCGTCTCCCGAAATCGGTCTGGCGACGTCCGCGTCGAAATCGAGCGCGAACGCCGCGACGGCATCGAGTTCCGCCCGCTCGCCAAGCGCCGCGATCACGTCGTCGTCGGCATCGACCCCGGAACCACCACCGCGGCCGCGATCGTCGGTCTGGAGGGCGAGGTGTTAGACGTCTGGAGTTCGCGCACGAGCGACACCGCCGACGTGATCGAGTGGCTGGTCGAGCGCGGTCGGCCGATCGTCGTCGCCGCGGACGTGACGCCGATGCCCGAAACGGTCGAAAAGTTCCGCCGGAGCTTCGACGCCGCCGGCTGGACGCCCGAGCGCGATCTACCGATCGACGAGAAACAACACCGTACGCGCGAGTATCAGTACGATAACGACCACCAGCGCGATGCATTGGCCGCCGCGCTCTACGCCCGTGACGCCCACGAAGACCAGTTCGAGCGCATCGCCGCCAAACTGCCGCCGGGGATCGACCGCGGAGAGGTCACCGCACGGGTCGTCGCCGGCGAGGAAAGCGTCGAGGCCGTCCTCACCGATCTGACCGACGAGGACGAACCCGAAGAGGAGTCGACCGATCACGAGCCCCGCGAACTCTCCGCCGAGGAAAAGCGGATCAACTCCTTAGAGCGGCAGGTCGAGCGCCTTCAGTCCCACGTCGAGACCTTAGAGGAGCGCGTCGAGACGAAAGACGAGCGAATCGCCGATCTGGAGGCCGAACTCGCCGTCTCGAAGCGCGAGGAGCGCCGACAGGTGTTGAAAGAACGGGAGGTAACCCGCCTCGAGGAGCGCGCCGACCGTCTGGAAGACGAGCGCGACGATGCCCGCGAGGCGGTCGCGGCCCTCGAGACGAAAGTCGAGCGGATGAAGGCCCTCTGGAAGCTCGACCACTCGAACTTCAGCGATGTTTCCGCGAAGAAAGAGGGGCTCGTCCCGGTGAAGGTCGTCGAGCAGTTCACCAAGGGTGCGATCCGCGAGGCAGACGATCAGTACGGGATCGCCGAAGAGGACGTCGTCTTCCTCCGGGACGCAAGCGGTGCTGGGACGTCGACCGCGAAACTGCTCGCCTCGTTCGGGCCACGAGTCATCCTCAAACAGGGTGGTCTCTCCGACGCTGCCGACCGCATCCTCTTCGAGCACGAGATTCCGGTCGGTCCTGCCGACGACGTCGCCATGCAGGAGGTCGACGAACTGGCCGTCGCCCGCGAGGAAGACGTCGAGGCCGTCATCGACGACTGGCACGAGCGCGCCCGCGTTCGGCGCCGGGATCAGAAGGCATCGATGGTCGACCGTCTCATCAGTGAACATCGGGCCGGCGATAACGAGGCCTAAGTTAGCGCGCGCTCACCCCGGCAACGGCTGCGCACATCCTTATCACCGTCCGTGTGGTGGGGGACTCGCATGACAACGTTCGTTGTCGGCACGGATACGCCAGAGGCGAGCGAACACCTGTGTGACTACCTCGAGGAAGTCGCCAGCGACAGCGACGCCGTTCACGTCGTTCATGCCCAACCGAGCCGCGACGCCAAGCGCATTCAAACTGGCAGGCGAGCGCTCAAGACCGTCGAAAAGCGACTCGAGAAGCGACTCTCCGTCGAAACCCACGAGTTCCAGCGGGGTAACGACCCTTCCGACGAGGTTCTCGCGCTTGCAGACGAAGTAGACGCCGATACGATCGTGATCGGGCTCCGACGACACTCGTTTACCGAACGAATCATCGGCGGGAGCACGGGTCGAAGCATTTTGATGCACACCGAGCGACCGGTCGTCTCCGTCCCTGTTCCGACCTGAGTGAGGGGGCCCTCGCTCTCAGGACTCTCAGAACATGCCCCAGGCCTGGAGCATCCCGCTGACGAGCCCTTTGACGACCAGCGCCAGGCCGGCGAGCACGAGCGCGATGCCGGCCGCGATGAGGGGATTCTGCCACGCGACGAGGGCGACGCCAGCGATCACGAGAACGAGACCCACGGCGCCGACCGCTCCGAGTTTCTTGAGCATACGGGCCGTCCTCAGGCAAGCGAAATAAACCACGTGGTTCAGCCGATGCCACGCAACCGGCGTCTGGCGGTTCCGAACGGCGGATTGAAAAAAGATTAAACGCTTCGAACGCGAACCACGGTCCATGAGCGACGACGAGGGCGGTCGCAAGAATCTCCGAATGCCCGACGACGACGAAGTCTTCGCAACCGTCACCAACATGCTTGGGGCGAACCGCGTCAAAGTGCGCTGTGCGGACGGCACCGAACGCACCGCTCGCATCCCCGGCAAGATGCAAAAGCGCGTCTGGATCCGCGAAGACGACGTCGTACTCGTCTCTCCGTGGGACTGGCAAGACGAGAAGGCCGACATCACCTGGCGCTACGAGAAGTCGGATGCAGATCAGCTCCGGCGGGAAGGCCACATTCAGTAAAACGAAATTTTGTTCTGCGGTCTGCGACGGCGACGGCAGCGTAGCTGCCGCACGCCGTCGCGTCCCTCGACAAAATTTCGATCAAAAGCACTCCTCCTTCCCTTCCACTCGCTACGCTCGTTCCAGGTCAGTCGTCGGCCCGAGCGCTCCGCGCTCGGTGAACGGCGTCACTCGGGTTCTTCGAACCGCTCGCTCGCCGAGAGGACGTGGAGTCTCGTAGTCCACTTCCCACGAGGTTGGTTACGGATTCCTCGATTGTGAACTGACTGGTACGTACGTGTGCGAGTTGAACACGAGCATTCGCGCGAACGAGCGGTCCGAAGGACCCGGTAGTG